>DATJDY010000030.1:0-4397 GCA_035497155.1 Luteimonas sp. | reverse complement strand
GGGGTTTATTGCGGCTTGGGTTCTATATGGACTCACCGCGGACCGGGATTGGAGTGACCTTCAGAGGGTCATCCAAGCGCTGATTTTCAGCATTTTTATTCAGGTGTTTCTGGGACTCCTGCACCAGGGTTGCCTCTCTGTAGGGCGCTGGCACTCGGTCGCAGAATGGAATCGAGCAACCGAGCTTGCAGCTTCAGTGGTATTGGCGCTCCTTTTCGGTCTCCTGCTCGCGTGGCTGGTCAACACGGATCGCCTATATCATTCCCTGCGAAAATTGGGGGTTACAAACCAGACGTCGCGACCCTCTGTCTGGTACAGCGCGTTCAAGGATCATCAGGACACGTACGTTGTCCTTGAGTTGCAGGATGGTCGACGCATACAGGGATGGCCGTCCGAGTGGCCATCGTTGCCTGGGAAGGGTCACATTAAGCTTGAAGACCCAATATGGCTTCAAATAGAGGAAGATGGACGGCAGAAACAAATCCCCGTGTCTGGCAGTACATTTATATTGTTTTCAGTTCCGGACGTCAGGTGGATAGAATTTCAGCCAAAGACATCTGCAAACGCTGAAGCCACACCGAGCGAGCAACAGGCATGAAACGAGATCAACGAGCCTCTTCGCCACCTTCGCGCGAGATCAAAGAGGGCATCAACAGGCCGCCGACATTCCAGCGACCTGCCCCGCCGCCTCCGCCGCCTCCGCCGCCTCCACGGCCTTCGCGATAATTCCTGCGGAACATCGCGGCTTTTCTTGATGGAAAGGAATCTTCCCGTTGAGCAGGTCATCGACCTGCTGCTCGACGCGGTCGTCATCGTCGATCCGGACGGGCGCTACGTTTACGTCAGCGCGGCCTACGAGCGGATCTTCGGCTACGCGCCCGAGGAAGTGATCGGGAAGCAGATGCTGCACCTGGTGCATCCGGACGACCGCGAGAAGACGATGGCGGCGGTCGGCGAGATCATGGCCGGGCAGGAAAAGACGATGCTCGAGAACCGCTACATCCGCAAGGACGGCGAGGTCGTGCACATCATGTGGTCGGCGCGCTGGGTGCCCGAGCATGGAGTGCGGATCGCGGTGGCGCGGGACGTGAGTGCGCGCGTGCGCGCCGAAGCGACGCAGGCGGCGGTGTACGCGATCTCCGAGGCGGCGCACGCGGGCGGGAGCCTGCAGTCGCTGTGCCGCACCATCCACCACGTGCTCGGCGGCCTGCTGCCGGCGGGCAACTGTTCGCTCGCACTGGTCGACACGGCCAGCGAGGTGCTCGACTTCCCGTACCACGTGGACGAGCGGGGCGATGCGCCCGCGCCGCGGCCGGTCATAGGCAGCGACTACGCGGGCGAGGTGATCCGCAGCGGTCGCAGCCTGCTGCTCGGTCCGTCGCGCCTGGGCGAGCCCGCGGCCGCGAACGACGACGAAATCCGCGGCGCGCGCTACTGGCTGGGCGTGCCGCTCAAGGGCGCGCGCGGCGGGGTGATCGGCGCGCTGGCAGTGAAGAGCTACACCGAGGACGCGCGCTACAACGCGCGCGACGTGCTGTTGCTGCACTACGTCTCGACGCAGGTGGCGAACGCCATCGAGCGCCGGCAGCGAACGGCGAGGCGGCGGCGCTGACCGAAGCGGTGCGCTGATCCAGGGGACACGCGTTCCTGCCCACGCCTCTGCTAGCGCTTGTACACCCAGTGCCGCGACAGCAGGAAGCCGATCACCCCGAGCACGAATTCCACCGCCGGCTTCGCCAGCCAGGCCCACTTCAGGCCGGCGATCTCGTCGATGTAGCCCAGGGACAGCGTGCTCACCACCGTCGTGCCCAGCCACATCAGCACGAAGCGCGTGAGCTGCGTGCGCCCGACCGCGGTCTCGTCGCCGGCGAAGGTGAGCTTGCCGTTGAGCCAGTACCCGAGCAGCGCGCCGGCGACGCGGCCGAGCACGTTCGCCGCCTCGACCTGCATGCCGTAGCGCGTCAGCAGCACCAGCACGCCCCAGTCGACGAGCCATTGCACGCCGCCGATCAGCAGGTAGTGGCGCGCGTGGCGGCCGAGGGTCATCGAGCATCCTTGTCGGGCGGAATGCGCCACCATTCGGCGTCGCCGGCGGCCAGTCTACGGTGCGCGCCCACGCGGGCGAGTCCGGCGGCGCGCGGCGGCGGCAGGGCAGCGGGCACGAGGATGACTTCGGCGATGTGTTCGCGGCGTAGCAGCGCGGCCCATGCGGTGCCGCTGGCGTCCCGGTCGGCGGCGGCCGCCGCCGCTTCCAGGCGCGGCGCGTACCACGCGATGTCGCGGCCGCGGCCCGCGAACTCCGCCTGGTAGGGTTCCGAGAGCAGCAGTACCGGTCCGCTGGCCGGTGCTTCGGCACGGATGGCGGCGGCGAGTGCGCGTTCCGGCGCGTAGCGTTCGAACAACGGTGCGTCCTGGCCGAGCGCGCCGAGGCTGCGCTTGACCACGCCGGTGCGCAGCATCCAGCCCGCGTTCGCCTGCAATGCGATGCCGGCGATGCAGATGGCCGCGAGCAGCGCGTTGCCCGCTTTCGCCGATGTCCGCCGCTGCACGACGGCGACCAGCGCGGGCAACAGCAACACGAGGCCCGGATGCACGTAGCGCGCGTACTGCAGCGGCAGCAGCGGCAGGGCGATGGCGAGCGTGGCGCAGGCAGCGAGGCCGCGCGTGCGGCGGTCCGCCAGTGCCAGCAACCAGGCGCCGGACAAGGCGACGAGCACCAGCCCGAGCGCACCGTCCCAGCCTTCGACGTAGGCGCTGGTGTGGAAGGTCAGGCGCCACGGCAGCCGGGGGTCGAAGCCCTGGTGCCAGCGCAGGTCGTCGAAGCGCTGCGTCGAAAAGTAGGGCGAGTGGAACACGTCGTTGAGCAGCGGCAGCACGGGGTTGCCGGTGCGCAGCCAGGCCGTCGTGTAGCTCGACGCACCGACGGCCAGCACCAGCAGCACGGCGAGCGCGAGCGCGCCGGCCCGCGGCCGCGTCGCGCGATGCCGCCACGCCGCCCAGGCCAGCAAGGGAAGCGCGGCGACCGCGTGCGTCGGCTTCAACGCGCACAGCAGGCCGAACAGCAGGGCGCCCGCGAACAGCCCGCGCGTGCGCGGCACCGGCGCGAGGATGATCGCCGCGAGCCACGCGGTGATCGCCGCGCCGGCCGTCTCGGTCTGCATGCCGCCGAGCAGCATCGCCGTCATCGGCAGGCTGGCCAGCAGCGCGACGGTGGCCCAGCGCATCGCCGGCGCCAGGCGCAAGGCCGCGCCGATCCGCCACAGTCCGGCGGCGGTCGCGAGCAGCCATGCCGCGTTGACCGCCGTGCGCGCCTCGGCGCGCGCGAGCACCTGCGGCAGCGCCTGCACGATGTCGCTGGCCCACGGCGCGAATGCCCACACCTGCTGCGTCGCATCCGGCACGTAGCGGCCGTGCAGCATCAGTTGCCACGGCAGGCCGAGGTGGTAGGCGAGATCGTCGAACTGCAGCGTGGGCGGCCATGCGGCCGATGACGCGATGCCCAGCGCCACCATGGCGAGCGCTGCCGCGCGCGGGCTCGCATGCATCGCGCGGATGCTGCCGCGCGCGAGGATCGCCCATTGCGCGCGAAGCCGTTCGCGCCCACCGAGGACCAGGGCCAGGCACGCCGCCAGGTAGATCCACCAGCGATGCACCGGCAACGGAAGCATCCAGCCGAGCGCGCCGGTGAACATCGCCAGCCCGCACACGCAGGCGAGCACCGGTTGCGCAGGCGCGACGAAGCTGCCGAGCGCGATCGCCGCGCCGAGGACCAGGAGTGTCGCGGCCATCGGCAGCACGCCGCCCATCGCCACCAGCAGGAGGCACCAGATCGCGGCCATCGCACCGGCCCATGGCCAGCCACGCCAGCGTTGCAGCGGCCACGCCGCGAGCGCGACAAGCGCGGCCAGCAGCAGGCTTTCGGCGAAGCGGCCCCACGGGGCCTGCCGCCAGAGTTGCGTGGTCGCGACGCCGGCGACGCAAGCGGCGACGCCCAACCAGACGAGGACGCCCGCCGCGCGTTGCACGTCACGGAATCCGGCGGCGTGGCGGGGTTGCAAGGCGTCCTGCACGGGCCGCATGGTAGCAGGCGGCCTGAGGCTAGAATCATGCCTTGCCGAAGCCGCGAAGGACCCGCCCATGCCCGCACCCCTGCACGTCGTGATCCTCGCCGCGGGCGAAGGCAAGCGCATGAAGTCGGCGCTGCCGAAAGTGCTGCAGCCGATCGCGGCGCGGCCAATGCTCGCGCACGTGATCGATGCGTCGCGCGAGCTGCAGCCGGCCGCGGTGCACGTGGTGTACGGCCATCGCGGCGGCCAGGTGCGCGCGGCATTCGCCGCCGACACCTCGCTGCAGTGGGCGGAACAGGCGCAACAGCTCGGCACCGGCCACGCGGTGCA
>DATJDY010000029.1:0-10723 GCA_035497155.1 Luteimonas sp. | reverse complement strand
CGAGGCGATGCGCGAGCGGAAGGTCATGCCCTCGAACGGCGACCAGCCGCACTTCGACAGCACATCCTCGCGGCGCACGGTGAGCGGCACGTCGTCGATCAGCGCGAGGTCGGCGAAGTAGCCTTCGCGCAGGAAGCCGCGCTCGGCGACGTCGAACAGCTGCGCGGAGGCATGCGAGACTTTCTGCACCACCTGGGCGGTGGTCATGCGGCCTTCGTGCACCAGCTCCAGCGCCGCGAGCAGCGCGTACTGCACCAGCGGCAGTCCGCTCGGCGCCTGCGAATACGGGCGCGATTTCTCTTCCAGCGTGTGCGGCGCGTGGTCGGTGGCGAGCACGTCGATCACGTCCTCCGCCACCGCCCGGATCAGCGCCTCGCGGTCCGCCGGATCCTTGATCGCCGGGTTGCACTTGATGAAGTTGCCGAGCCGCGCGTAGTCGGACCGGTCGAAGCGCAGGAAATGGATGCAGGTCTCGGCCGTGATCCGCTTGCGCGACCCGTCGGCGCGCACCAGCGGGCCGCGCTCGAACAGCGCCAGCTCGTCGGCGGTGGAGATGTGCAGCACGTGCAGGCGCGTGCCGTGGCGGCGCGCCAGGTCGATCGCCAGTCGCGTGGACTTGATGCAGGCTTCGCGCGAACGGATGTCCGGGTGGCACTCGACCGGAATGTCCTCGCCGTACTTCGCCTTGTACGCCGCGAGGTTCGCCTCGATCGTCGGCGTGTCCTCGCAGTGGGTGATGATGGGCACCGGCGTTTCGCGGAAGATCCCGTCCAGCGTCTCCGGGTTGTCGACCAGCATGTTGCCGGTGGACGCGCCCATGAAGACCTTCACGCCCGGCGTGGCCAGCGGATCGATGATGCGGATCGCGTCGAGATTGTCGTTGCTCGCGCCCATGTAGAAGCCATGGTTGCCGCGCACGCGGCCGAGCGCGCGGCGGTACTTGTCCTCCAGCGCCGCGGCGTCGAGGGTCGGCGGGTTGGTGTTCGGCATGTCCATGAAGCTGGTGATGCCGCCGGCGACCGCGGCCGCCGATTCGATCGCCATGTCGGCCTTGTATTCGAGGCCCGGTTCGCGGAAGTGCACCTGGTCGTCGATCATGCCCGGCAGCAGGCGGCGGCCGCGCGCGTCGACCACGTCCTCGCCGGCGGCGGCGGACAGGCCGCTGCCGATCTCGGCGATGCGCCCGTCGCGGATGCGCAGGTCGCCATCGGTTTCGCGACCTTCGTTGACGAGGCGGGCATTGACGATCAACGTGCCGGGCATGTCGCTTCCTTCGTTTTCAGGAGGGGGGCGGAACGGGGTCGTGGCCGCCCGGGTGCAGCGGATGGCAGCGCGCCACGCGCCGCGCCGCCAGCCAGCCGCCGCGCAGCACGCCGAACCTCGCGATCGCCGTCATCGCGTATTCCGAACAGGTCGGCACGAAACGGCAGCGGGGTCCGAGCAGCGGGCTGATCCAGCGCTTGTAGCCGCGCAGCAGGGCGATGAGCAGGCGGGCGATCACGATCCTTGGACGCGGCGCAGCGCAGTATTGCGCGGTTGCCGCTGTAGTCAGGGCAGGGTATAACAGCGCGCTTTCCCGCCTCAAGGGAATCCGGAGGAAACGCCAGTCGTGGCAGTGAAGAAACCCGCGAAGAAGGCCGCAAAGGCCACCAAGCCCATCGCCAAGGCCAAGTCGGCCCCGGCGCCGGCCCGCAAGTCGGTTCCGGCGAAGAAGGCGCCCGTCGCGAAAAAGGCTGCCACGAAGAAGCCCGTGCTTGCCAAGGGCGTGACCGGCAAGGGCGTGCCTGCCAAGGCCGCGCCGCCGAAGAAGGCGCCCGCGCGCCCGGTGGCGAAGAAGGCCGTCCCGGCGAAGCCCGTGGCCAAGGCCGTGGCGAAGAAGGCGCCGGTCAAGGTCCCCGCGAAGAAGGCCGCCGCGCCGGTCGCGAAGGCCGCAGCCGCGAAGAAGCCGGCCGTGCCCGTCCGCAAGCCTGCGCCGGCTCCGGCCAAGGCCGCCCCGGCGAAGGTTCCGGCGAAGAAGGCGCCCGCGCGCCCGATCGCCAAGGCCGCAACGCGCCCGGCCAAGCAGGCTCCGGTCGATCCGAAGCCGAACGCGGCCGGCGTCAAGGTCGCGCTCGCCGGCAATCCGGCGTCGCCGGTCACCAAGCCCAAGCCCGTCGGCAAGGTCGCCGTCGCGCGCGTCGCCGCGCCCAGCGCGCCCGCGCCGCGCGGCAAGGTCAAGGTCGTGCCGCACAAGACCGACGAGTCCGGGCGCCCGATCGTCCCCAATGGCTATCGGCCGTCGGTGGACGAGGAGTACATGAGCCCGCTGATGCTCGAGTACTTCCGCCAGCGCTTGCTGCAGTGGCGTGGCGACCTGGTCGAGGAATCCAAGCAGACCATCGAGAACCTCAAGGACGAAGTGCGCGACGTCGGCGACGAAGCCGAACGCGCGACCCGCGAAACCGAGAACTCGCTGGAACTGCGCACCCGCGACCGCTACCGCAAGCTGATCGGCAAGATCGACAGCACGCTGAAGCGCGTGGAATCAGGCGAGTACGGCTTCAGCGTGGATTCGGGCGAGGAAATCGGCCTGGAGCGCCTCGAGGCGCGCCTGACCGCCGAGCGCACGATCGACGAGCAGGAGCGCTGGGAGCACCTGCAGAAGCAGATCGGCGACTGATCGATCGCTGCACCGCGACACGAAAGACCCCGCCGAGGCGGGGTCTTTTTTTTGGTGAGGCTTGCGCCCTGGCGGGATCCGCCGTGCCGCGCCTGCCGCTTTTCGCGCCTATCGGCCGGATTCCTGCCCGGCCAGTTGCGCTTCGACCTGCAGGTTCTCCAGGTCGCGCCCGCAGGAAGCGGCGGCCACCAGCCGGCCACCCCGGAAGTAGCGCGCGGTGAAATCGCAGGCTGCCAGCGACCCGTCGATGCGCATGTCGTCCCAAGCGCCCTGGCCGGTGTAGCGCAGCTCGAGGTCGTACTGGTGCGTCCAGAAGAAGGGCACGTCGGTGAACGCGCGGTCGGCGCCGAGCATGTTCGCCGCCACCGCCTGTCCCTGGCGTTGCGCATGCACCCAGTGCTCCACTCGGACCAGTTCGCCGGCATGCGGGTAACGGGCGACGTCGCCCGCGGCGTAGTGCCCGGCGACCGAGGTTTGCAGGCGCGAATCGACGACGATGCCGATGTCGACCTGCAATCCGGCGGCGCTCGCCAGCGCCGTGCGCGGCGTGACGCCGGTGCCGACGACCAGCAGGTCCGCAAGCAGGCGCGTGCCGTTGTCCAGGCCCAGCACGTGGCCGTCGAACGAAGCGGGCGTGGCGCCGAGGTGCAGCGACACGCCGTTGCGGCGATGCAGGTCGGCGAACAGGTCGCCGAGTTCGCGCCCGAGGACGCGTTCCATCGGGACTGTTTCCGGCGCGACCACGTGCACGTCGAGGCCGCGCATGCGCAGCGCGGCCGCGGCTTCGAGTCCGATGAAGCCGGCACCCACGAAAGCCACGGACTTCGCGCGCAGTGCCGCGGCGATGATCGCGCGTGCGTCGGCGAGCGTGCGCAGGGTGAACACGTTCGGCAGGTCGGCGCCCGGGATGTTCAGACGCCGCGGTTCCGCGCCGGTGGCCAGCAGCAGTGCGTCGTAGCCGAAGGCGTCGCCGGCGAGCGTGGTCGCTTCGCGGGCCTTGGTGTCGATCCTGGCGACCTTGCAGCCCAGGTGCAGGTCGATGCCGCGGTCGGCATAGAAGCCGCGCGGCTGCAGCGGGATCCAGTCCTCCGGCGCGGTGCCGG
The DNA here is from genome assembly GCA_035497155.1 of Luteimonas sp. Lineage (GTDB taxonomy): Bacteria > Pseudomonadota > Gammaproteobacteria > Xanthomonadales > Xanthomonadaceae > Cognatiluteimonas. The sequence goes on along the minus strand of DATJDY010000029.1, from coordinate 6,961 downwards.
CCAGGTAGTCCTTGGACAGGTTGGGACGATCGCAGGGCGGCGCGTCGTCCGCGCTGAGCATCGTGATGCTGCCGTCGTGGCCGAGTTCGCGCAGCCGCAGCGCGGCGGCGTAGCCGGCGGCACCACCGCCCACGATCACGATCCGGCGCGGGTCGGCGCCGGGTCGCGTCCGTGCCGGCGGCGGCGTGGTGTCCCGACCGCGCACGAAGACCGTGTCGCCGACAGTGTCGACGCGCCACTTCGCCAGCGGCGCGAACGCGGGCGCGTGCCGCGCACGCCCGGTGCGCAGGCTGAAGCACGCGTGGTGCCAGGGGCAGCGGATCTCGTCGCCTTCGACCAGGCCTTCCGCGAGCGGGCCGCCGTAGTGCGTGCAGTGCGCGGCGACGGCGTGCACGCTGCCGTCGTCCAGCCGCGCCAGCAGCACGGCGTCGTCGCCCACGCGCCCGGCGAGCACGCCGCCTGGCGGGATCGAAACGAGCGGTACGCCGGCGGTGAAGTCGGGACCGGGCGCTGGGCCTTCGGCCTGGGACATGTGGGCGGCTCCGCCGGGCCACCGGCCCGGCATGCACGCAGGTTACGCCCGGTGTCCGGCCGCGTGCGCGGATTGCATGTGCAAAGCAAGCTTCGCGCGTCGCGGCTATTGCAGCTCGCGCAGGTCCAGGCGCCGCAGTCGCGGCGCGCGCAGCGCGGTGATCGCGACCACGCCCAGGGTCACGCAACCGCCCAGCACCACCGCCGGGACGAGGCCGAGCAGCCGCGCCATCGTGCCGTCGTAGAACGCGCCGAGCTCGTTCGACGAGCCGATGAAGATGCCGTTGATCGACGACACGCGCCCGCGCATGTCGTCCGGCGTGGCCAGCTGCAGGATCGTCGAGCGCATCACCACCGACACGCCGTCGCACATGCCGTAGGCGACCAGGATCGCGGCCGACAGCCAGAAATGCCGCGACAGGCCGAACGCGATCGTGCACAGCCCGAAGCCCGCGACCGCGAACATCAACACGCGGCCGGCGTGTTTTTCCAGCGGATGCCGCGCCAGCCACAGCGCGACGCAGATCGAGCCGGCCGCCGGCATCGCGCGCAGGATGCCGAGGCCTTCCGGGCCCCAGTGGAGGATGTCGCGGATGAAGGCCGGCAGCATCGACACCGCGCCGCCGAGCAGCACCGAGAACATGTCGAGCGCCATCGCGCCGAGCATGATCTGGTTGCCGAACACGAAGCGCAGGCCTTCGTGGATGCTCGCGAACACGGGCGCGCGTTGCTGCAGCTGCGGCGGCTCGGTCACGCGCAGCCTGTACACCGCGATCGCCGCGGCGGCGCCGAACGCGGCGGCGACGGCATAGGCCTCGGCGACGCCGGCCCAGCCGACGAGCACGCCGCCGAACGCCGGGCCCAGCACGAGGCTGGCCTGGAACACGACGCTGCCGAGGCTGGCGCCGCGCACGAACTGTTCGCGCGGCAGCACCCGCGCGAACAGCGCGTTGTACACCGGCGTCAGGAACGCGCGGACCATGCCGGTGAGCGCGATCGCCGCGTAGATCGGCCAGGTGGCGTGCGCGCCGAACTCGGAGTGCGCGATCAGCGCCAGGGCCAGGCCGGTCGCCATCAGGCCGAGGCACGCGACCGCGCCGAGCGTGCGCCGGCGCAGGTGGTCGACGAGGTAGCCGGCGAAGGGCGCGACGAAGAAGTAGGGCACGATCTCGGCCAGGCCGACGAGGCCGAGCGCGAACGGATCGCGGGTGAGCGTGTAGATGTGCCAGCCGACGGTGACCGCGACGATCTGGTAGGACAGGCCGGCGCAGATGCGATACAGCAGCAGCGCGAGGAAGGCGCGATTGCGCAGCGGCGTCGTGGCCGGCCCGGCGTGGTGCGTGCCGGCGACGTCGTTCATGCAGCGGCGGTGGCCGCGCGGTCGCGGATGAAGGCCAGCAGCGCGGCGAGGCCGTTGCTGCGGGTCGGCGACAGGTGTTTCGCCAGGCCGATCGCGGCGACGTAATCCGGTTCGGTCGCGAGGATCTCCGCGGCCGATCGCCCCGAGTAGACGCGCAGCGCGAGGAACACCAGCCCGGAGACGATCGCCGAGTCGCTGGTCGCGGTGAATTCCATGCGCGCCGCGCCGCCGGAGGCGACGATCCAGACCATCGACTGGCAGCCGCGCAGGCGGTGTTCCTCGGTCTTCCATTCCTCGGGGAAGGGCGGCAGCTTGCGGCCGAGGTCGATCAGGTACTGGTAACGCTCCGACCAGTCACCGAAGAACGAGAACTCCTCGGCGATCGCGGCCTGCGCGAGCGCGGCGGTCGGCTCCATCGGGAACAGCGTGTCCATGGGCAGGCTCAACGCCGCACCCAGCGCACGCCCTGCGCCGTGTCCTCGAGCATGATGCCTTCGGCGGCGAGCGCATCGCGGATCGCGTCGGCGCGGGCGAAATTGCGGGCCTGCTTCGCCGCCGCGCGTTCGTCGACCAGCGCCTGGATGCGTCCGTCGTCCTCGCCGGACGCGCCGCGCGCGAACCATGCCGCCGGATCCTGTTGCAGCAGGCCGAGCGCCAGCCCGGCGCCGAGCAACTCCGCCTTCAGTCGCGCGCGCGCTTCCGGCCCGTCGGCCTTGCGCGCCTCGCCGGCGATGCGCGCGATTTCCGCGAGCGCCGCGGGCGTGTTGAGGTCGTCGTCGAGCGCGGCTTCGATCGAGGCAGGGATCGAACGCGCTGCGACGCCGGCGTCCACGTCCACGCCGCCGCCACCACCGAGGTCGCGCAGCGTGCCGTACAGCCGGTCGAGCGTGCGCACCGACTGCTCCACCAGCGCCGGCGACCAGTCCAGCGGCTGCCGGTAGTGCGCCGACAGCAGCGCGTAGCGCAGCGCTTCGGCCGGATGCCGTTGCAGCAGGTCGTGGACCTTCTCGATGTTGCCGACCGACTTCGACATCTTCGCGCCGCCGAACTCGAGCATGCCGTTGTGCAGCCAGTAACGCGCGAACCGGCGCCCGCCGTGCGCGCCTTCGCTCTGCGCGATCTCGTTCTCGTGGTGCGGGAACTGCAGGTCGGTGCCGCCGGCGTGGATGTCGATGGTCTCGCCCAGGTGCGCTTCGGCCATCGCCGAGCATTCGATGTGCCAGCCCGGGCGCCCGCGGCCCCACGGCGAATCCCAGCCGGGCAGGTCGCCGGTCGACGGCTTCCAGAGCACGAAGTCGCCCGGATCGCGCTTGTACGGCGCCACCTCGACGCGCGCGCCGGCGAGCATCTCCTCGGGGTCGCGGCCGGAAAGCTTGCCGTAAGCGTCGAAACTGCCGACCGAGAACAGCACGTGGCCCTCGGCCTCGTAGGCGTGCCCGGCAGCGATGAGCCGCTCGATCATTGCGACGATCTGCGGAATGTGCGCGGTCGCGGCCGGTTCCAGGTCCGGCGGCGCGACGCCGAGCGCGGCCATGTCCTCGCGGTAGGCCGCTGCGTAGCGGTCGGTGATCGTGGAGATCGGCACGCCGGCGGCCTGCGCCGCGGCGTTGATCTTGTCGTCGACGTCGGTGATGTTGCGCGCATAGCGCAGCGCGCCGTGCCGCCGCCGCAGCAATGCGGCGAGCACCCCGAACACCACCGGCCCGCGTGCGTTGCCGATGTGGACGTAGTTGTAGACCGTCGGCCCGCACAGGTACATGGTCGGGCAGGCGGGATCCAGCGGCGCGAACGGCTGCAGCCGTCGCGTCAGGCTGTCGTGCAGGTGCAGGCTCATGTGGGAAAACCCGTGATGTCCGGGAATTCTAGCGGCCGGCACCGTTCGATGACAGCCGGGATTCAGCCCTCCGCCGCCGCGAGCGCATACACTGCCTGCGTGAACCCGACTTGCCCGATCCCGCGCTGCGCCTGGCGCCGCCCCGTCCTGTCCTGCCTCGTGGCGGCGCTGGTGCTGGCGGCGATGCCGGTGCTGGCCCAGGAAACGGTCGTGCCCAAGCGCAGCGTCCGCACCGGCTATGCGCAGGTGCTGCGGGTCGAGCCGGTCTACCAGACCCTGACGGCGACGCGGATGGAGCAGCGCTGCAACGGCGTGCCCGTGCCGCCCGCGGACAAGCCGCACGGCCTGTCGCGGATCGTGGGCGCCGTGAAGGAAGCCCTCGGCGGCGACGAAGCCAAGCCCGCCCAGCAACCCGTCCAGGGCAAGGATTGCGAACTCGTGCCGGTGGAGCGCAAGTTCCAGCGCCCCATCGCCTACGACGTCGATTACGTCTATCGCGGCATGAAGTACCGCTCGCGCCTGCCCTACGACCCGGGCAACCGCCTGCGCGTGCAGTTCAGCCTCCAGCCCGTCGTGCCCGACGCGGGCCAGTGAACCCGGCGGCGCCAGCGGGCGCCGCTCCCGCGGAACCGGTTGCACGCCTCGCTGTGCCATGCGAGGATGCGCGCCCGATGCATGCCCTTCGCGCCCCTGCCGCCATCCTCAGCTCCGCCTACATGGCGGCTGGCATGACGTCGCGTGCGCGCCGACAGATCCCGCACATCGCTGGGTAACCCGGACGCATCGCACCGCCTTCCGAAAAGCCCAGCCACCGCGCTGGGCTTCGTGTTTCCGGGCCCCGCGCGCTTCAACAGGACGATCCCCGACAGGATCCAGCCGCGAGCCCGCCCATGAAGCACTTCCTCAATACCCAGGACCTCAGCCGCGCCCAACTCGACGCGCTGCTCGCCACTGCCGCGCGCTATCGGCGGGACCGCCATGCCGGCGTCGCCGACGATCCGGTGCTGCGTGGCAAGTCCATCGCGCTCGTGTTCTTCAATCCGTCGCTGCGCACGCGCACGAGCTTCGAACTCGGTGCGTTCCAGCTCGGCGGGCACGCGGTGGTGCTGCAGCCGGGCAAGGACGCGTGGCCGATCGAGTTCGAGCTCGGCACGGTCATGGACGGCGAGGCCGAGGAGCACATCGCCGAGGTCGCGAAGGTGCTCGGCCGCTACGTCGACATGATCGGCGTGCGCGCGTTCCCGAAGTTCCGCGACTGGTCGGTGGACCGGCAGGACAAGGTGCTGCAGGCATTCGCGAAATACTCGCCGGTGCCGGTCGTCAACATGGAGACCATCACCCATCCCTGCCAGGAGCTGGCGCACGCGCTGGCGCTGCAGGAGCACTTCGGCACCACCGACCTGCGCGGGAAGAAGTACGTGCTGACCTGGACCTACCACCCGAAGGCGCTGAACACCGCCGTCGCCAATTCCGCGCTCACCATCGCCACGCGCATGGGCATGGACGTGACCCTGCTGTGCCCGACGCCGGACTACGTGCTCGACGAGCGCTACATGGGCTGGGCCGCGCAGAACGTCGCGGAAAGCGGCGGTTCGCTGCAGGTGAGCCACGACATCGAATCCGCGTACGCGGGCGCCGACGTCGTCTACGCCAAGAGCTGGGGCGCGCTGCCGTACTTCGGCAGCTGGGCTGCCGAGAAGCCGATCCGCGACCGTTACCGCCACTTCATCGTCGACGAGGCGAAGATGGCGCTCACGAACGATGCGGTGTTCAGCCACTGCCTGCCGCTGCGCCGCAACGTCAAGGCGACCGACGCGGTGATGGATGCGCCCAGCTGCATCGCCATCGACGAAGCCGAGAACCGCCTGCACGTGCAGAAGGCGGTGATGGCGGCGCTGGCCGGGCGCTGAGGCGCCGCGGCATCCGCTTTTAGACATTCTTTCCCAGGCCATTCCCCCATGACCGACTCCGACAGCAAAGACATCGTCCTGGCCTTTTCCGGCGGCCTCGACACTTCGTTCTGCGTCCCGTACCTGCAAGAGCAGGGCTGGAACGTGCACACCGTGTTCGCCGACACCGGCGGCGTGGACGCGGCCGAGCGCGCGACGATCGAGGCGCGCGCCGCGGAGCTGGGCGTGGCCTCGCACGTCACCGTCGATGGCGGTCCCGCGATCTGGGACGATTTCGTCAAGCCGTTCGTGTGGGCGGGCGAGGGCTACCAGGGCCAGTACCCGCTGCTGGTGTCGGACCGCTACCTGATCGTCGACGCGGCACTGGCGCGGGCGCGCGACCTCGGCACCAATGCGATCGCCCACGGCTGCACCGGCATGGGCAACGACCAGGTGCGCTTCGATCTCGCGGTGAAGGCGTCCGGCGACTACCGCATCGTGGCGCCGGTTCGCGAGATCCAGAAGGAACACACGCAGACCCGCGCCTATGAGCAGGCCTATCTCGAGCAGCGCGGCTTCGAAGTGCGCAGCAAGCAGAAAGCCTACACGATCAACGAGAACCTGCTCGGCCTGACCATGTCCGGTGGCGAGATCGATCGCTGGGAAGCGCCGGGCGAGGGCGCGCGCGGCTGGTGCGCGCGCCGCGAGCAGTGGCCGGCCGAGCCGCTGCAGGCGACGCTGCGTTTCGTCGGCGGCGAGGCCGTGGCGCTGGACGGCCAGCCGATGGCGGGCCCGCAGTTGCTGGCGCGGCTCAACACGATGTTCGCGCAATACGGCGTGGGCCGCGGGATGTACACCGGCGACACGACGATCGGGCTCAAGGGTCGCATCGTGTACGAAGCCCCGGGCCTCGCGGCCTTGCTGTGCGCGCACCGCGCGCTCGAGGAAGCGGTGCTGAGCAAGCAGCAGAACCGCTTCAAGCCCGACGTCGCGCGGCGCTGGGTCGAGCTCGTGTACGAAGGCTTCTTCCACGATCCGCTGAAGGCGGACCTGGAGGCGTTCCTGCGCTCCTCGCAGCGCATGGTCAACGGCGAGGTGGTGCTGGAAACGCGCGGCGGCCGCGTGGACGCGGTGGCGGTGCGATCGCCGCACATCCTGCAGGCGTCCGGCGCGACCTACGCGCAGTCGGCCGACTGGGGCGTGGAGGAGGCCGAGGGCTTCATCAAGCTGTTCGGCATGAGCAGCACGCTGTGGGCGGAAGTGAACCGGTAATGATGCTTTTCCTTCTCCCTTCGGGAGAAGGTGGCGCGAAGCGCCGGATGAGGGTTCGGTTGGCCGCATCCATTC
>DATJDY010000028.1:0-4644 GCA_035497155.1 Luteimonas sp. | reverse complement strand
GCCGGCAAGTGGCAGAACAGCGGCGGCGACAAGGCCAAGTTCGGCTTGTCGCCGCGCCAGGTGCTGGACCTGTGGAAGGCGCTGCGTGACGCGGGCATGGGCCACTGCCTGCAGCTGCTGCACTTCCACATGGGCTCGCAGATCTCCAACGTGCGCGACATCGCCAACGGCATGCGCGAGGCGGTGCGCTACTTCGTCGAACTCTCGCGACTCGGCGCGAAGGTGCGTTACATGGACGTCGGCGGCGGGCTCGGCGTCGATTACGAAGGCACGCGCTCGCGCAGCTTCTGCTCGATCAACTACGGCGTGGACCAGTACGCGGGCAACATCGTGCAGCCGCTCGCGGAAGCCTGCATGCAATACGACCTGCCGGCGCCGCGCATCGTCACCGAATGCGGCCGCGCGATGACCGCGCACCACGCCGTGCTCGTCGCCAACGTCGCCGAGGTCGAGGAAGCGCCGGAAGGTCGCGTCCCGCCCGCGCACGACGACGAGCCGGCGGTGATCCGCCGCCTGCGCGAAGTCCACGACGAGCTGGACACGCGCCCGCCGGTGGAACTCTTCCACGACGCGCAGCACCACCACGGCGAGGGCCTGTCGCTGTACGCGCTGGGCCAGCTCGACCTCGTGCATCGCGCGCGCATCGACGACCTGTTCTACGCGACCGCGCACGCGGTGCGCGCGCGCCTGGACTACGCCGAGAAAAGCCATCGCGAGCTGCTCGACGAGCTCAACGAGCGCCTCGTGGACAAGTATTTCGTGAATTTCAGCGTGTTCGAGTCGATGCCCGACGTGTGGGCGATCGACCAGGTGTTCCCGATCGTGCCGATCGAGCGGCTGGACGAAATGCCGACGCGCCGCGGCGTGATCGCCGACATGACCTGCGATTCCGACGGCAAGATCGACACCTACGTCGAGAACGAGGACCTCGACAGCTCGCTGCCGCTGCACGCGCTGCGGCCGGGCGAGAGCTATCGCCTCGGCTTCTTCCTCGTCGGCGCGTACCAGGAAATCCTGGGCGACATCCACAACCTGTTCGGCGATACCGACGCGATCGAGGTCCGCCTCGACGACTCCCGCGCCGGCTACGCGATGCGCCGCGAGCGCCGCGGCGACACCACCGACGTGATGCTCGACTATGTCGGTTACCGGCTCGACGAGTTGCGCGCGACGTACCGCGACAAGGTCGCCGCCGCCGGCCTGCCCGCCGCGGAAGCGGCGCAGCTCGACGCGATCCTGGAATCCGGCCTCACCGCCTACACCTACCTCGACGACGCACCGCTCGGCTAGCTACGTGCGACCTGGAAGCCGGCGAAGGACTGCGAGGTCGGCATGATCTCGAGGCGGTTGACGTTGAGGTGCGGCGGGAGGTTCGCCACCCACCACATCGCCTCGGCGATGTCGGTCGCGGTCATCGGCCGCGCGCCGGCGTAGAGCGCATCGGAGGCGGCCTGGTCGCCGTGGGTGCGCACCAGGGTGAACTCGGTTTCCGCCATGCCCGGCTCGAGCGCGGTCACGCGCACCCCGGTGCCGTGCAGGTCGGCGCGCAGGTTGAGCGAGAACTGCGACACGAAGGCCTTGGTGCCGCCGTAGACGTTGCCGCCGGTGTACGGGTACTTGCCGGCGGTGGAACTGACGTTGACGATCGCGCCGCGGCGCTCGATGAGCGACGGCAGCAGCGCGCGCGTGAGCGTGACGAGCGCCGTGACGTTCGTGTCGATCATCGTGCGCCAGTCGTCGAGCGAGGCGTCCTGCGCGGGGCGGGTGCCGAGCGCGAGGCCGGCGTTGTTCGCCAGCAGGTCGATGCCGCGGAAGGCTTCCGGCAGCGTCGCCAGCGCGGCGTGCATCGCGAGCTCGTCGCGCACGTCGAAGGCGGCGGGGTGGACCTTGTCGCTGCCGAACACGTCGACCAGCGCCTGCAGGCGCTCGGCGCGGCGGCCGCAGGCGACGACGCGCCAGCCGCCGGCCACGAAACGTTCGACGGCGGCGCGGCCGAAGCCGGAGGTGGCGCCGGTGATGAGGGCGGTCTTGTCCATGGGGCGATTGTAGGACGGGCAGGCGGACCGCGGTTCACGCCGCTGCAACCGTCGCGTCCGCGACGGTGCTCAGGAGCGCTTCTTCGGCGCGGACGGCTTCTTCTTCGGCGCCGGCTTCGAAGCGGGCTTCGGCGACGGCTTCGCCGCGGATTTCGTGGCGGCCGTGGGTTTCGCCGGGTCGGCGGCCGTCGCCGACGCACGCGACTTGTGGCTGGTGCCCTTGCCGCGGGTGCGTGCCTTGGTGGCGCGATGTTTCTGCAGCATGTCCTCGGCGAGCACGATGTCCTCCGACAGGATGCCGGCGGCGCGCGCGATGGCGATGCGCGCGGCGGCCTTGTTCTCGTCGGGGTTGGCGAGCAGCAGCTCGCGGATCGCCTCGCGCAGCGCGGCCTCGGCGTGGCGCTGCAGCTGCACGTGTTCGCCCTGCCGGAACAACGACATCAGGGCGTCGACGACGGGCTTGATCAGGGCGGCTTCGATGGGCATGGCGCGGGGCTTCCTATGGTGGGACAGGATGCCAGGGCAGGGTCGCACGGATGGCGACCGGGAGCGCCGGATCACGGGCCGCGATGAATGCGCGAGGAAGCGCCACGGATCGTGGCGACGGCGCCGGCGCCGGGTGCGGCGTCAGCGCGCCTTGATCGCCATCGCCGGCAGGCCGCCGGCCGCAAGCTTGCGCTTGGCCTCGGCCAGCTCGGAGGCCGTGCCGTACGGCCCCATGCGCACGCGGTACACGGTCTTGCCCTGGATGTCGGCCGACTCGACGCGCGCCCCGAGTCCGAGCAGGGCGATCTTCGCCTTCACCGCTTCGGCGTCGCCCGACGCGCCGAACGCGCCAGCCTGCAGCAGGTAGGGCGTGTCGGCGCCCGCCGCCGGCGCAGCGCCGGCGGGCGGGGTCGCGGCGGTGCTGCCCGCCGTGGCGGGCGCCGAGGTCGAGGCATCGGCGGCGCCGGCGTCCGCGGCATCGCTGCCGTCGTCGACGGGGGCCGCGTTCGCGGCGGAGGTGGCGCCGGCCGCGTCCGCGCGCGCCTTGCGGGCGGCCTCGTCGCGTGCGATCGCCGCGACTTCGGCGTCGCTCATCGCCACTTCGTCGGACGGCAGCAACGTGTAGAAGTCGTACTGCGTGCCCTTGGGCTTGTCCGCCGCCGGCTTGTCGCCGGCCGCGTCCTCGTCGTCGGGGACGATCGCGTCGTCGGCCACCGTCGTCGCGGGCTGCGCATCGGGATTGGGCTTCGGCCGGAAGAAGCCATCGCCGCCGCTGCCGCGGAAGTACTTCGGCACGGCGAGCACCACGACCACCGTGAGCACGACGCCCAGCACCAGCCATGCCCAGCCGGGCAGGCCGGACCCCGTGCCGGAATTGCGTCGCGCCTGCGATTTGCCCCGCTTTGCTGCCACCGATCGTGCTCCTTACATGCTTTCCGGCGCGGACACGCCGATGAGTGCGAGGCCGTTCGCCAGGACCTGGCGCGTCGCCTGCGCCAGCGCCAGGCGCGCGTTGCGCACGGCGGCGTCGTCGACCAGGAACTGGTGGTCGTTGTAGTACGACTGGAACGCCTGCGCGAGTTCGTGCAGGTACGCGGCGACCAGGTGCGGCTCGAGGTGCTCGCCGGCCGCGGCGACCACGTCGGGCCAGCGCGACAGCGCGGTGAGCAGCGCGTGCGTTGCGTTGTTGTCGAGGTCGAGCGGCTGCCCGGCGCCGATTGCCGCGTCGTACGACAGCCCGCGCTCGGCGAGCTGGCGCCACAGCCCGCAGATGCGTGCGTGCGAGAGCTGCACGTAGTACACCGGGTTGTCGAGCGACTGCGAGCGCGCCAGGTCGATGTCGAAGGTGAGCTGCGAGTCGGGCTTGCGCGCGAGCAGGAACCAGCGCGTCGCGTCGCGGCCGGCTTCGTCGATGAGGTCGCGCAGCGTGAGGTAGCTGCCGGCGCGCTTGGACAGCTTCACTTCCTCGCCGCCGCGCATCACCGTGACCATCTGGTGCAGCACGTATTCCGGCCAGCCCTGCGGGATGCCGGCGTCCAGCGCCTGCAGGCCGGCGCGCACGCGGGCCAGCGAGCCGTGGTGGTCGGCGCCGAGCTCGGTGATCGCGCGCTCGTAGCCGCGCTGCCACTTCGACAGGTGGTACGCGACGTCCGGCACGAAGTACGTGTACGTGCCGTCGGACTTGCGCATCACGCGGTCCTTGTCGTCGCCGAAGTCGGTCGTGCGCAGCCACAGCGCGCCGCCTTCCTCGTACGTGTGGCCGTGGGCGACGAGCTCGCGCACCGTCTCCTCGACCTTGTCGTCGGCGTACAGCGAGGACTCGAGGAAATACACGTCGAACGACACGCCGTAGGCGGCGAGGTCGCCGTTCTGCTCGTTGCGCAGCCAGGCCACGGCGAAGCGGCGGATCGCGTCGAGGTCGTGCGGGTCCTTCGCGCCGGTGACCTCGTGCTTCTTCGAATCGGGGTCCTCGAACGAAACGGTGTCGCCGCGCAGGTAGGCCTGCGCCACGTCGACGATGTAGTCGCCGCGATAGCCGTCCTCCGGCCAGCCGGCGTCGTCGGGCGTCCTGCCGAGCGCGCGCGCCTGCACCGACTTCGCGAGGTTGTCGATCTGCGCGCCG
>DATJDY010000027.1:0-2964 GCA_035497155.1 Luteimonas sp. | reverse complement strand
CGCCTGGCCGCCGAGCTTGCCCTCGGTGCCGACCTCGCGGGCCACGCGCGTCACTTCCGCGGCGAAGCCGTTGAGCTGGTCCACCATCGTGTTGACGGTTTCCTTCAGCTGCAGGATCTCGCCCTGCGCGTTCACCGTGATCTTGCGCGACAGGTCGCCCTTCGCGACGGCCGTGGTCACGTCCGCGATGTTGCGCACCTGCGCGGTGAGGTTGGAGGCCAGCGAATTGACGTTGTCGGTGAGGTCCTTCCAGGTGCCGGCGACGCCGGGCACCTGCGCCTGGCCGCCGAGCTTGCCCTCGGTGCCGACCTCGCGGGCCACGCGCGTCACCTCGCCGACGAAGCCGTTGAGCTGGTCGACCATCGTGTTGATGGTTTCCTTGAGCTGCAGGATCTCGCCGCGCACGTCCACCGTGATCTTGCGCGACAGGTCGCCGCGCGCCACGGCCGTGGTCACGTCGGCGATGTTGCGCACCTGCAGCGTCAGGTTCGACGCCATCGAATTCACGTGGTCGGTCAGGTCCTTCCAGGTGCCCGCGACGTCGGGCACCTGCGCCTGGCCGCCGAGCTTGCCCTCGGTGCCGACCTCGCGGGCCACGCGCGTCACTTCCGCGGCGAAGCCGTTGAGCTGGTCCACCATCGTGTTGACGGTTTCCTTCAGCTGCAGGATCTCGCCCTGCACGTCCACCGTGATCTTGCGCGAGAGGTCGCCGCGCGCCACCGCGGTGGTCACCTCGGCGATGTTGCGCACCTGCGACGTCAGGTTCGACGCCATCGCGTTCACCGAGTCGGTGAGGTCCTTCCAGGTGCCGGCCACGCCGGGCACGATCGCCTGGCCGCCGAGCTTGCCCTCGGTGCCGACCTCGCGCGCCACGCGCGTGACTTCCGACGCGAAGCCGCGCAGCTGGTCCACCATCGTGTTGATGGCTTCCTTCAGCTGCAGGATCTCGCCGCGCACGTCCACGGTGATCTTGCGCGAGAGGTCGCCGTTGGCCACCGCGATGGTCACGTCCGCGATGTTGCGCACCTGCGCGGTCAGGTTGTTCGCCATCTGGTTGACCGAGTCGGTCAGGTCCTTCCAGACGCCCGACACGCCCTTGACCTTCGCCTGGCCGCCGAGCAGGCCGGCGGTACCGACCTCGAGCGCGACGCGCGTCACTTCGGACGAGAACTCGCCCATCTGCTCGATCATGCGGTTGACGATGTTGGCCGAGCGCAGGAACTCGCCCTGCAGCGGGCGGCCGTCGGCTTCGAGCGGCACGGTGCGGGTCAGGTCGCCCTTGGACACGCCGGCCATCGCCTCGGTCATGGTCTCGACCGGGCGCACGAGGTCGTCGATCAGCTGGTTGACCGCACGTTCCATCTCGGCCCACTCGCCTTGCCGGTTGGCGGGTGCGATGCGCTGGCGGGTCTGGCCCTGCCGGCCGACCTTCTGCCCGACGCGCGCCAGCTCCGAAGCCAGCCGCCGGTTGGAACTCACCAGTTCATTGAAGTTGAGCGCGAGCTTGCCGGCGATGCCGTCCCAGTGGAGCGGCAATTGCACCGAGAAGTCGCCCGCGTTGACGTCCTGCATCGCGGCCAGCAGTTGCGCCATCGCGTCGCGGTCGTCGAGTGCCGGCGTCGCCGCGGCCCCGCTGGCCGCGCGGGTGCGGCGTCGGGTGGTGGTGGCTGGTTCGTTCAATTGCGCCCCCTGCGGGCCGGGATGGTTCGGACGGTGCGGCCCAACACGGTAAGGTAGCCCGGGCCTCCGCTTCATCCGTCCACGCGGTCTTCACGCGGGCGGACCGGCAGGGGGCGTGGTGTAAGCTGCGGCGAACCCGAGGGAGCCGCCGATGCGCGAAAACGAGACCCCCGCCCGCTCGAAGGGCGGCATGCCGCTGCATTGGAAGATGGCGATCGGCTTCTTCGCCGGCCTCGTGCTGGGGATGGTCGTGCATGCCACCGGCGGGGCCGATGCGGGCTGGGTCCAGGGCCTCACCACGTGGGTCACGCAGCCGATCGGCACCCTGTTCCTGCGCCTGATCTTCATGCTGGTGCTGCCGCTGCTGTTCTCGGCGCTGGTGGTCGGCGTCGCGGAGATGGGCGACATCCGCTCGCTCGGGCGGATCGGCTGGAAGACCCTGGCCTACACGGTCGTCGTGTCGGGCATCGCCGTGCTGCTGGGCCTGGGCCTGGTGAACTGGCTGAAGCCGGGCGCGGGCGTCGACCCGGCGACCGCCCAGCAGCTGCTCAGCGAGGGTGCATCGCGCGCCCAGGCGATCGTGAGCGGCGCCGGGACGCAGCCGCGCGGCCTGGACATGCTGCTGTCGATCGTGCCGGACAACATCGTCGGCGCGGCCGCTTCCAACGGCATCCTGGCGGTGATGTTCTTCGCGCTGATGCTCGGCATCGGCCTGGTGCTGACGCCGGCGCCGTCGGCGCGCGTCCTGCTGCGCGGCATCGAGGGCCTGTTCGAGGTCTCGATGACCCTGATCGGCCTGGTGATCCGGCTCGCGCCCTACGCGGTGTTCTGCTTCATGTTCAACCTCGCCGCGCTGTTCGGCTGGGACCTGCTGGTGCGGCTGGGTGCCTACGTCGGCGTGGTGGTGCTGGCGCTGTCGATCCACATGTTCGTGGTGTATTCGCTGGCGCTGAAGTTCGCCGGCTGGTCGCCGCTGGCGTTCTTCCGCGGCGTGCAGAAGGCGATGCTGATGGCGTTCTCGACGGCGTCGTCGAACGCGACGCTGCCGACCTCGCTGCGCGTGGCCGAAGAGGAACTGCACCTGCCGAACAAGGTGTCGCGCTTCGTGCTCACCGTCGGCGCGACCGCCAACCAGAACGGCACGGCGCTGTTCGAGGGCGTCACCGTGCTGTTCCTCGCCCAGTTCTTCGGCGTGGACCTGTCGCTGGCACAGCAGGCGACGGTGATGTTCGTCTGCATCCTCGGCGGCATCGGCACCGCGGGCGTGCCCGCCGGCTCGCTGCC
>DATJDY010000026.1:0-2234 GCA_035497155.1 Luteimonas sp. | reverse complement strand
TCGGTGGCACTGGCCGTGATCGTCAGCGCCTTCATCACCTTCGACGGCGAATCGAACTGGATCGAGGGCGCGGCGCTGATCGCCGTGTACGCCATCATCGCCGCCGCGTTCTGGTGGGGCTGAAATGGCGCCTGCCCCCGCGTCGCCGCCCGGCACCCGCCCTAGCCTGCGCGACCGCGTCGGCGCGCTGCGGAACCTGCCGCCGTTCCTGCGCGAGATCTGGGCGACCAGCCGCGCGCTGACCCTGGCCAGCCTCGGCCTGCGCCTGCTGCGCGCGCTGATGCCGATCGCGACGCTGTACATCGGCAAGCTGATCATCGACGAAGCCGTCCGACTCGTCGGCCTGCATTCGAACGGAACGGCCACGATGCTGCCGGATCTCGCCAGCGCCTGGCACGGCGGCGCGCTCGATCACCTGGCGCTGTTGCTCGGCGCCGAATTCGCGCTGGCCATCGCCTCGGACCTGTCCGGCCGCCTGGTCAACTACTTCGACGGATTGCTTTCGGAGCGCTTCACCAACGCCACCAGCATCCGGCTGATGGAGCACGCCGCGACGCTGGACCTCGAGGACTTCGAGGATCCGGACCTGCAGGACAAACTCGACCGCGCGCGCCGCCAGACGATGGGCCGCATGGGCCTGCTGAGCCAGCTGTTCGGCCAGGCGCAGGACATCGTGACGGTGGTCAGCTTCGCCGCCGGCCTGCTGGTGTTCGCGCCGTGGCTGATCGTGCTGCTCGCAATCGCGCTGATCCCCGCCTTCGTCGGCGAGGCGCATTTCAACGCGTTGAACTACACGCTCAACTTCGCGTGGACCCCCGAGCGGCGCCAGCTCGAATACCTGCGGCAGATGGGCGCGAGCGTGGAGACGGCGAAGGAGGTCAAGATCTTCGACCTCAACCGCTTCTTCATCGCGCGCTTCCGCGAGCTGTCGGACAAGTTCTACCTTGCCAACAAGGCGCTGGCGGGCAAGCGCGCGTTCTGGGGCACGCTGCTGTCGGCGCTGGGCACGCTCGGCTACTACGTCGCCTACGCCTACATCGCCTGGCGCACGGTGCGCGGCGATTTCAGCATCGGCGACCTGACCTTCCTCGCAGGCAGCTTCCGGCGGCTGCGGCAACTGCTCGAAGGGCTCCTGGTCGGCTTTTCGCAGGTCGCCGGGCAGGCGCTGTACCTCGACGACTTGTATTCGTTCTTCGAGATCCAGGCGGAAATCCGCTCGAAGCCCGACGCCGTGCCGGTGCCGCAGCCGATCGCGCGCGGCTTCGTGTTCGAGAATGTCGGTTTCCGCTATCCGGACGCGGCGCGCTGGGCGCTGCGCGGCCTCGATTTCGAGTTGCGTGCGGGCGAAGTGCTCGCCCTGGTCGGCGAGAACGGCGCCGGCAAGACCACGCTGGTGAAGCTGCTGGCGCGCCTGTACGACCCGGACGAAGGCCGGATCCTGCTCGACGGCCGCGACCTGCGCGACTACGCGCTGGAGGACCTGCGCGCGAACATCGGCGTGATCTTCCAGGACTTCGTGCGCTACCACCTGACGGCCGGCGAGAACATCGGCGTCGGCCAGGTCGCGGACATGACCGACCGTGCGCGCATCGCCGCCGCCGCGCACCGCTCGGGCGCCGACGAAGTCGTCGCCGGGCTGCCCGACGGCTACGACCAGCTCATCGGCCGCCGCTTCAAGACCGGCGTCGACCTGTCGGGCGGCCAGTGGCAGAAGATCGCGATTGCCCGTGCGTACATGCGCGACGCGCAGGTCATGATCCTCGACGAACCGACCGCCGCGCTCGACGCGCGCGCCGAGTTCGAGGTGTTCCAGCGCTTCCGCGAGCTGTCCGACCGGCGCACCGCGGTGTTGATCTCGCACCGCTTTTCCAGCGTGCGCATGGCCGACCGCATCCTCGTCCTCGCCGAAGGCCGGCTCGAAGCCTCCGGCACGCACGCGGAATTGATGGCACAGGGTGGACGCTACGCCGAACTGTTCGAACTCCAGGCCGCGGGGTACCGCTGATGCATCGCTTGCTTGCCTTCGTCCTGTTCGCTTCCATCCTGCCGGGTTGCGATGCGCGACCGAACGCCGACGCGCGGGCCGCCACCGATGCATCCCAGCCCAGTGCTGCGCACGCAAGCACCGATGCACGCGGCATGCGCGTCGACACCATCGCCTCCGGCCTCGACCATCCCTGGGCCGTCGCTTTGCTGCCGGGCGGCGGGTTCCTGGTCACGGAACGCAGCGGCCA
>DATJDY010000025.1:0-2207 GCA_035497155.1 Luteimonas sp. | reverse complement strand
CGTATTCGATCTTCTTCGTGGCGCCGCTGCTGATCACCGCGCTGTCGGTGCCGTTCCTGGGCGAACGGGTCGGCCCGCGGCGATGGACGGCGATCGCAGTCGGTTTCCTCGGCGTGCTGGTGGTGTTGCGGCCCGGCGGCGACGGCGTGCTGACGACGGCGGGGATCGCGGTGCTGCTGGCGGCCGCCGGCTACGCGGTTTCGGCGATCACCGTGCGGGTGCTGGCGCGGACCGATTCGACCCAGGCGATGGTGGTGTGGCTGATGCTGCTGATGGCGGTCGGCGCCGGGCTGCTCGCGTGGCCGCAGTGGGTGCCGATCCGCGCCGAACACGGCTGGCTGATCCTCGGGCTCGGCATCGCCGGTGCGCTCGGACAGTACCTGATCACCGAAGCATTCCGCCTGGGCGAGGCGTCGCTGCTGGCGCCGCTGGAATACACCGCGCTGGTGTGGGGCGTGCTCTGGGACGCGACGCTGTGGGGCGTGCTGCCGGACGGCGCGACCTGGCTGGGCGCGGCGATCATCGTCGCCAGCGGCCTCTACCTCGTGCGCCGGGAGGGTGCGCGCGCGGTCCCCGTGGCGCCGCCGTAGCGCTTCTGGCACGTTTCGCAGAAGAACGCGCGGCGCTGCGCGCGCCCCAAGTGCTTGCGGTAGGTGAGGCGCGTCCCGTCGCGCGGGCAGTGCGTCTTCGTGTGCACCTGGTAGTGCTTCTTCAGCACGAAGGCCTTCTTCCATGCGAGGAAGTCGAAGCTGTACTCGCGTGCCTGCTTCACCAGCTCGGCCAGCTTGCGCGGCGGCAGCGCGCCGACCTCGCTTTCCGGGTGCACGCGGATCCGGAACAGCACTTCGTTCTTGATGATGTTGCCGACGCCCGCGAACAGGTCCTGGTCGAGCAGCGCGTCGGCCGCGATGAGCTCCGGGCGCGCGCGCAGCTTCTTCCGCGCCTTCGCGGGGTCCCATGCGTCGGCCATGACATCGACGCTCCAGTCGTAGACCTCGTCGAGCGGCTGCTCGATGAAGCGGACGGAACAGGCGTAGAGGTCGAGTTCCCCGTCGTCGAAGACCAGCCGGACGCGCGGCGCGACGCCGTCCTTGGGGTCGTCGATGCGGTAGCTGCCGAAGAGCAGGAAATGGATGCGCAGCGAGAAATCGCCGAACGGCAGCAGGAAGTGCTTGCCCCAGCTGCACACGTCAAGCAAACGCAGCCCCTGCATGCGCTGCAGGGGCTGCTTGCTGTTGCCCGAAACTTCGCGGACCACCTGCCCGGCGAACCGGGCGGCCTGTTCCTTCAGGATGACGATCGAGGGGCCTTCGGGCATGCGTGGAGCGGAACATGGTCCCGTTCTACGCAGCGTGACGCGTCCTCGTCAGAAGCGCACGCCGATGCCGGCGCCCACCACGACCGGGTTGAGGTCGGCCTGGCCGACCTTGGCGCCGTCCACGGCGATGTCCGACCCGCCGTGCATGTAACGCGCGTCGACACGCCCGAACACGCGCGGCGTGAAGTTGAGGTCCATGCCTACGGTCGCCATCGGGCCCTTCGCGGTCGTCATGCCGATGTGGCTGTCGGCGTACGGGCCGAGGTTGTCCTGGTCTTCGTGGTTGATGTTGTTCTCGAAGTAGCCCAGGCCCACGAACGGCCGGACCGTCGCGTCCGGCTGGCGGAAGTGGTACTGCGCGCTCAGCGCGTACGGCTGCGAGTCCACCGTGGCGACCTTGCCGTCCGCGGCGGTGGTGACGCGATGCTGGAACCGGGTCGCCGCGCCCCAGGCCTCGAGGGACACGTTGTCGGTGATGTTGTAGTTCAGGCCGAGCGTCGCCGCGCCCGAACCGTCGAACTCGGCCTTGCTGCCCGCGATCGTGCCGTCGCCGGTGGGTTCCTGGTGGGCGTAGCCGCCGACGACGGAGAAGCGGCTGCCGGCAGCGGTGCCCGCGTCCTGCGCGAAGGCCGGGGCGGCCATGCCGCCGGCGACGATGGCGCCGAGCGCCAGGGCCAGGAGTTTGGGGTTGCTTCGAATGGCTTGCATGGGGGGACTCCTCGTTATGTCTTGTGTGTGGCCCTGGGGAGTAGGGCGGCGCCACGGTAGCGGGGCGCGCATGAACCTCCCCGCGCACGCAACCTGACTGGGAGCGCCGGAAGCCGCCGTTTTCACGCTGCCTGCGCGCCGCATTGGCGCCGCCTTCGCGCTGGCGGCACAATGGAAGAGA
>DATJDY010000024.1:0-4004 GCA_035497155.1 Luteimonas sp. | reverse complement strand
CCATGCTGGGCGCAACGCCGACGCTGGCGATGGCGCAGGACGCGAAGGCCGCGGCGCCGGACGCAGTCGCGATCGCCACGGGCCTGCTCGACCACCTCGACGCGCGCGATTATGCGGCGGCCGAGGCGGTATTCGGCGATCAGATGGCGGCCGCAGTGCCCGCCGACAAGCTGCAGGCGGTGTGGGAATCGCTGCCGACGCAGGCCGGTGAAGCGCGCGGCCGCGGCGAGCCCGCGCTGCAGCGCGAGGGCGACGTGCAGGTGGTCACCGTGCCGCTGCATTACGCGAACGTCGAACTGATCGCGAAGGCAGTCGTCGGCACCGACGGCAAGGTCGAAGGCTTCATGATCCAGCCGGCGCCGCCGCCGGCGGCGGCCGCCCCCGCGGACGATGCGCCGGTCATCGAGCGCGACCTCATGGTCGGCGACGGCGAGCGCGCGCTGCCGGGCACGCTCACGCTGCCGAAGGGCAACACACCTGGGAACAGCCGGCCGGCAAAAGGCTGGCCCGCGATCGTGCTGGTGCACGGTTCCGGTGCCCACGACCGCGACGAAACCATCGGCCCCAACCGCCCGTTCCTCGACATCGCGCGCGGCCTCGCGGCGCAGGGCGTGGCGGTGCTGCGCTACGAGAAGCGCAGCAAGGCGCGGCCGCAGGATTACGCTGGCGGCAACGTCACCATCGACAACGAAACCACCGACGACGCGGTCGCCGCGGTGGAGGCGCTGCGCAAAGTGCCGAGCATCGATCCGTCGCGCGTGTTCGTGCTCGGCCACAGCCAGGGCGGGATGATGGCGCCGCGCATCGCGGCGCATGCCGCACAGGCAGGCGCGCCGGTGGCGGGGATCGTGCTGATGGCCGCGCCCTCGCGCAAGCTGCTCGACATTCTGGTCGAACAGCAGCGCCGGCTCGCGGTGCTCGACGACGGCCACACCAGCCCCGAGGAAGCCGCGGCGATCGCGAACCTCGAGCGCCAGGTTGCGCTGGTCCGCGCAGGCGGCGACGTCGCGCCTGGGGATTCGCCGCTGAAGCAGCCCGCGACCTACTGGCGCAGCACCGACGCCGTCGACCCGGTCGCCGAAGCAAAGGCCGACGCGCTGCCGATGCTGGTGCTGCAGGGCGCGCGCGACATCCAGGTGGTCGACGCCGACTGGCAGGGCTGGAAGGCGGGCTTCCACGCCGATCCCGGCGTGACGTTCAAGCTCTATCCGGCGCTGAACCACCTCGGCATCGCCGGCGAAGGCGACGGCAACCTCGCCGAATACGCGAAGCCCGGCCACGTCGACGCGCAGTTGATCGGCGACGTCGCGGCCTGGGTCGCCGCGCACTGAGTCGCCATGCGGCGCGCGCGACTCAACGCGCGCCGTACAGCGCCTTCACGTCCGACAGCAGCGCAGCGCTGCTGTCGGGCCGCGAATAGAACATGTGCCCGCCGGGATATTCCCGGACCTGCACGCGGGTCGGATCGCCCATCGCCGGCATCTGGTCGACCGCCAGCACCGACACCATGAACGGGCACGACAGGTCGTCCCAGCCGTGCGCGATCAGCACGCGCAGCCTGGCGTCGTTGGCGACCGACTTGCGCAGCTGCTCGACCGATCCCGCGTCGGCATCGTCGTCCTCGTGCCACAACCGGCCGACATCGTCGCTCAGCGCGTTGTAGCGGCCGTTGTACTTCCAGCCGACCGTGCGGGTGACGAAGTCGACCATCGCGGTGGTGGTGGGCGCGATGATCGCGTTGAGGATCGGGTCGCCGGTGCGCTGGCGCGGCGCCTGCGGGAACGGATCCCAGGCGGTGACGTTGGAGTCGTAGCGGCTGCCGAGCTTGCCTTCGGAGCGGTACACCTCGCGCAGGTAGGCCTGCGTTTCCAGGCGGCCGCCGGAGCGGCGCACGAACACCGGGTCGAGGCCGGTCAGCTCGGTGACCTTCCTGATCATCGCTTCGGTGGCGGCCGGATCGGCACGCCCCTTCATGAGCGTGGTGGCGTAATCGCCGCGCGTATAGGCGATGACGTCGGCCATGGCTTCGGGCGTGAGCTTGTGCTGGCGCTCGAGGTTCGCGGCGACGATCGACGGCAGCGTGGTCATCCACGGCACCGGCGAGATGTCGCCGGAGTTCCAGGCGCTCGGGTCGAGGTACGGCGACACCAGCACCACGCCGCTCATCGCCACGCCGAGGCTGGTCTGCAGGTATTCGGTGATGCGCGGGCCGCGGAAGCCGCCGTAGCTCTCGCCCACGAGGTACTTGCGCGACTGCATGCGGCCGTTGGCCACCAGCCAGTCGTAGACGATGCGCGAGAGGTATTCGATGTCGGCGTCGGTGCTGTAGAACAGCTTGGTCGCCTGCTTCTCGTCCACCTGCGCGCGGCTGTAGCCGGTCCCCACCGGATCGATGAAGACGAGATCGGTGAAACCGAGCCAGGTGTCGGGATTGTCGCTGAGGGTCGCCGGATCGGACGGGTTGTCGCCTTCGACGCCGAAGCGCACCTTCTTCGGGCCGATGGCGCCCAGGTTGAGGTAGACCGAGGCCGCGCCGGGGCCGCCGTTGAAGGCGAAGGTCACCGGGCGGTCGTTGCCGGGCATGGTGTACGCGGTGAACACCACTTCGCCCGTCAGCTTGCCCTTGTCGTCGCGCACCGGCAGCGTGCCGACGGTGGCGGTGTACTTCAGCGTGCGGCCGTCGACCTGGATGCTCTGGGCCACATGGGCATCGGCGGGAAGGGCCGGCAGGTGGAAGTCGTCGGCCTTCGCATCCTTCGACGGCTTGGCGTCGTCGTCGGCCGCGGATGCGGCGGTCGAAAGCCCGGCCAGCAGGAAACCTGCCAGCAAGGCGGCGTGCATGGGTATGCGCATGGAAGTTTCCCCGGGGTGGAAAGCCGGAGCTTAATCCCGTGTCCGGGGCCGCGACCGTGCCCAAAGGCATGCCTCCGGCAGCAGCGGCGGACCGGCATGCGATGGCGCCGGCGCGGCACGGACGCTACCCTGCGGGCATGCGGCCCGGGACGATCCTGCTCAACACCGAACGGGTGGAAGCCTGGCCGGGCGGGCTGCTGCGCGCGCGCGGCAACCACGACGCGCGCGCCATCGCCGACGCCGATCACGTGCTGCGACGCAAGCGCGACGGCGCTTACCTCGCGGTGGAACGCGCTGGCACGCTGGAACCGCTGCGGCCCGCATTCGCGAATGAACCCGGACTCGCCGATGCGATGGCGGCGATCGCCGCGGCCGGCGTGCCTCGCCGGGCCGGCATCGACGCGGTGCCTGCGCTGCCGCTCGCGCGCTTGCAGCAGCGGCTCGATGCGCTGGGCCTGGATGCCGACGCGTACGCGGCGCGCACCGGGCTCGCGCTGGTGCCGGAGCCCGCATGGCTCGCGCTCGCCGGCTTCGATCGCTACGCACGGCCGTTGTGGCTGCGCGCGGATGCGGCGCGCGCCTGGAATGCGATGCAGTCGGATGCGCTGCGCGAGGGTGTGGTGCTCGAAGCGATCTCCGGCTATCGCAGCCACGATTACCAGCTCGGCATCTTCGAGCGGAAGCTGGTGCGCGGCTTGTCGGTGGACGAGATCCTGACCGTCAACGCGGCACCGGGCTACAGCGAGCACCACGGCGGCACGGCGCTCGACATCGGCGCACCCGGCGAACCGCCGGCCGAGGAGTCGTTCGAGGCCACGCCGGCCTTCGCCTGGCTGCAGGCGAACGCGGGCGGCCACGGCTTCGCGCTGAGCTACCCGCGCGGCAATCCGCACGGCATCGCCTACGAGCCCTGGCACTGGGCCTACAAGAAAGGGGACGGAGGTAGTTAAAAAAGGGACAGGGCAGCCCGCGGCTGGCGGTACCATGGCGTATCCGGGCGACTCGGCCCTGTCCCTTTTTTAACTACCTCCGTCCCCTTTCTTGATGACCGACACCGTCCGCCCCGTCTTCCACGGCTTCGAGCAGATCCCGCTGCGCGAGTACGCCGAGCGCGCCTACCTCGACTACTCGATGTACGTGGTCCTCGACCG
>DATJDY010000023.1:0-2552 GCA_035497155.1 Luteimonas sp. | reverse complement strand
CCCTGCTGCCCGAGCTGGTTCAGGCGTTCCTGCGCGGCTTCGCGCGCGCCGTTGCCGAGGAAGCCCGGCTTCACTTCCAGCACCTGGTAGCTCCAGCGCTCACTTGCCATTGTCGTCTCCTTCGTCGATGGGCGCCTTCAGCCGCCCGGACCTGCGCAGCGCGTCGCGCAGCACGTATTCGATCTGCGCGTTGAGGCTGCGGAGTTCGTCGTCGGCCCAGCGCTGCGCCGCCGCGAGGACGTCGGCGTTGATGCGCAGCGGATAGGCCTTCTTCTCCGCCATGCCGGGCTCAGTACAGGGTGCCGGCGTTGACGATCGGCTGCGTGGCGCGCTCGCCGCACAGCACGACCAGCAGGTTGCTGACCATCTGCGCCTTGCGCTCCTCGTCCAGCTGCACGACGCCGTTCTTCTGCAGCTCGGCCAGCGCCATCTCGACCATGCCGACCGCGCCGGCGACGATGCGCGTGCGCGCGGCGATGATCGCGTTCGCCTGCTGGCGCTGCAGCATCGCCTGGGCGATTTCCGGCGCGTAGGCGAGGTGGCTGATGCGCGCGTCGAGCACGGTCACGCCGGCGTCGGCCAGGCGGTCGGCGAGTTCGTCGCGCAGGTGCTTGCTGATCTCGGCGGCGTGGCTGCGCAGCGCGACCTGGCCGTCCTCGTGCTGGTCGTAGGGATAGCTGGTGGCCATCGTGCGCAGCGCGGACTCGGACTGGATGCGGACGAAGCTTTCGTAGTCATCGACGTTGTAGACCGCCTCGGCCGAGTCGGCGACCTGCCACACGATCACGGCCGCGATCTCGATCGGGCTGCCGTCGAGCTCGTTGACCTTGAGCTTGCCGCTCTCGAAGTTGCGTACCCGCAGCGAGACCTTGCGCTTGCCGTAGAAGGGGTTGTTCCAGCGCAGGCCGGGGTCCTTCACGGTGCCGACGTACTTGCCGAACAGGCTGACGACGGCGGCCTGGTTGGGCTCGACCATGTACAGGCCGATCAGCGTGAACAGCGCCACCACGGAGACCAGGATGGCCGCGACCAGCATCCAGCCCGAGCGGATGCCGGCGTCGGGGTTGGGGCCGAGACCGGCGATGAACATCCAGATCGCCAGGGCGACGAGGACGAGGATGCCGAGCAGGTACGGAATGCCCGGGAGGGAGCGGATGGGGTTCTCTTTCATGGCACGTTTCCTGGGCGGCCGGAATGGCCGTGGAATATTGATATCAAAATGATATCAGATTTGCAAGCGGCCTTATGGATTCAGGAACAGCAGCGGGGCCGGGCTGAACTCCCCCGTCGCGTACAGGCCGAGTCCGTCCGCGCTCCAGGCCAGCGCCTCGGCCTGCGGCAGCAGGGGCAGGGCGTGGATTTCGGG
This sequence comes from Luteimonas sp., assembly GCA_035497155.1. GTDB lineage: Bacteria > Pseudomonadota > Gammaproteobacteria > Xanthomonadales > Xanthomonadaceae > Cognatiluteimonas. The sequence goes on along the minus strand of DATJDY010000023.1, from coordinate 1,186 downwards.
CGCCCGGGACAGCGCGGCCGCCCAGCCCTCCCGGCCGTGGCGTGGGTACAGCAGCACGTCGCGGTAGGTCATCAGCGCGAAGGCGTGGCCGTCGGGCGCGATGTCGGCCGAGGTCACCTGGCTGCGGATCCGGGCCAGCTCGGGGTTGGCCGAGACTTCGTCCTTGTCGCCCTCCGGCACGCCGGCGACCTTGCCGAGCGGGCGCGCGACCAGGGTTCCGCCGGCGCCTGGCCGCAAGGGCAGCGAGAACAGTTCCGGCGGCCGCCGCTTCTTCGACACCAGCAGGACCTCGCGGCGCACCGGATCGACGGCGACCGCCTCGCAGTCGCGCGCGCCGTCGGGCCAGCGGAACACGATCGTCCAGGCCGGGCGCAGCACGCCGTCGGCGACCTTGGCCGGCTCCTCGAATACGTGCAGCTGCAGCGTGCGGCGCAGGCCGCCGTTGTCGCCGGTGTCGGCAACCAGCAGCCAGTCGCGCCCGTCCATCTCGAAGCTCGCGAGGTCTTCCCAGTCGGTGTTTTCCGCGCCGGCCACGCGGAACGTCGCGAGCTTGCCGCCGCGACGGCTGATCGCGTACAGGCGCGCGGCGTTGCCGCCGTCGTTGGCGACGTACAGCACGTCCTCGTGCCGGTGCGAGGCGGCGATGCCGCTGATCTCCGACAGTTGCGAGTCGAGCAGCAGGCCCGACAGCTGCGCGAACGGGGGCTGCGGCGAACACGCCGCCAGCCAGGCGCCGGCCAGCGCGCAGGCGATGGCCCGCAGCCGCCACGCGGGCGCGGAACGCAGGGGCGTCGGCGAGGGCGGGCGCGGGCGCATCCGCGAAGGATCGCATGCGGCGGCCGCCGTTGCGGGCCGTCGACGCCGGCCGGGTAGCACTGTTCAATGGTTGAAAGATGATCAAATCATTGTGGGTGAAAACGGTAATACATTAGATGTAACATTAGCGGGAAATTACCGCGTGCACGTTTCAAATTCCGCTCTTGCATGTACAGATACAACGCTGGCAGAACTAATTCATGTTTTGGCTTTGCCTGGTATCGCAGCCGGATTGGATGTAACAGTTTGTTCAGGCGACACGGTGAATCTGTCAGGAACATCTTCCGCAACTGTGACATGGAACAACAGTGTACAGGACGGAATGGATTTCTTCCCGACTATAACCATGGATTACATCGCAACCGCTACA
>DATJDY010000022.1:0-8464 GCA_035497155.1 Luteimonas sp. | reverse complement strand
ATGCGTGCCCTGCCGCGCGCCGCGGGTGAACACCTGGATGACGCCGCCGATCGCCTCGCTGCCGTACAGGCTCGAGCGCGGACCGCGCACGATCTCGATGCGGTCGATCAGTTCCAGCGGCAGGTCCTGCAGCGCGGTCAGGCCGGACGTCGCCGAGCCCACGCGCACGCCGTCGATCAGGAACAGCGTGTGGTCGGATTCGGTGCCGCGCATGAACAACGTGGAGACCTTGCCGCGGCCGCCCTGGTTGGCGAGGTCGATGCCGGCGCGGCCGCGCAGCAGCTCCTGCAACGAGTGCGCCTGGCTGCGCTCGATCTCGGCGTGGTCGATCACTTCGACCGCAGCGAGCGACTGGTCGGCGGTGATCGCGGTGCGCGTACCGGTGACCACGACCTGGTCGAGGTTGGTGGCATCGCCTGGTTGGCTGGCGTGCAGTTCGGACTGCGCGGACGCGTGGAACGGCAGCGCCAGCAGCAGCGCCAGTGGAAGGAGCGCTTGCGCCGGCAAGGCGCGCTTCGGGGAATTGCGGTGGTTCGTTCGCATCGTGGTGGATCTCCAGCGCGCACACCCGCGCGCGCAGACAAGGGCGGGAAGCCGCGGCTGGAGAAGGAACGAAGCGGAAGCGAAGGCCGGGGATCGGTTGCGCACGGGAAACGGGCGGGAACGACGGAACCGGCATCGCCGCCACAGCGCCCTCCGCGCCGCAACCAGTCTGCTCCGTGGCCGGTCTCCGGACTCGCGGGGGAGAGGATCGCGTCCTCCCGGGCGTGGCGCCTTCCCGTGCCTGGGCACAGTGGCGGATGCCATGCCTTGCCTCGCTTACCGTTGCGGGGGCAGTGCCGGGATGGCTGCATCGGGGATGCAGCGCCACCGGCTTCCCGTTTCAACCGTTTGGGCAGGACGCCCGCCGGGTCACCTCGGAGCACGGATAGTCTAACGGAAAGCCTTGCCGCCACGACGCGACCCGTGCGGAAGCCGCCGTGACCTCCGGCGGATGCCCCGGCGCATGTAATCGGTTAGCGTCATCGCGAGGCAAAACCGGCGATTGACCGTGCGGCTGGCGGTCTGTACGGTGCGCGGCGGCATCGGGGGCACCGGCGCGCCGCGCCGGAAGCGATGCGGATCACTCTTTCCATTGGGGGAAAAGGCATGTCTCACCTGGTCGACATCTTCCTGCAGCCGTCGAAGGTCTTCGAGGACCTGCGCGAGCGCCCGACGTTCGCGGTGCCGTTGCTGCTCACGCTCGTGCTGTCGGCGATCCTGCCGCTGTGGTACTTCATGGTCGTGGACCCGGCGTGGTACCTGCAGCACATGTTGCTGGCGTCGGGTCGCGACATGGGTGCCGCCGACATCGAGAAGGCGAAGGCGATGATGCCGGGCACGCACACGATGGCCTACGTCGGCGCCGCGTCGGCCGCCGTCGTCACGATCATCATGTATTGCCTGTACGCGCTGTACTTCATGCTCGCCGGCAAGATCGCCGGCGCGGCGATGACGTTCAAGCGCGGCTTCAGTCTGGTGGCGTGGTCGGGCATGCCGGCCCTGCTCGGCATCGTGGTGGCGCTGGTCGGCGTCGCGACGATGCAGCCGCACACGCCGATCGAGTCGCTGATGCTCACCAACGTCGACCCGCTGCTCGTGCAGCTGCCGCCGGACAGCCACTGGCTCGGCCTGGCGCGCGGCTTCAGCCTGCTCAACTTCTGGACCTGGTTCCTGCTCGCGCTCGGCTGGCGCACCTTCAGCCGCGGCGCGAGCTGGCTGCAGTCGATCATCGTGGCGCTGGTGCCGAGCGTGATCATCTACGGGATCATCGCCGCCATCGCGTTGGCCAAGTAGCAGCATCCGCGAAGTGACGCGCGCGCCCACCCGAAGCCACACGACGGAGCACTGATGAAATTCGAACGGAAGTGGCTGGTGGGCGCGCTGATCGTCGCCGTCGTCGCGGTCCCGCTGGCGGTGCGCGGCTGCCGCGGCGATTCGGCGAAGCAGCTCGACCTGGTCAAGGTGGAGGAACGCGGGATCCATCCCACGATCCTCGCGCCCGGGATCCTGGCGTACCGCAACGAGGTCAACCTGACGTCCGAGCTCACCGGGCGCGTCGCCACCATCGGCATCAAGGAAGGCGATTCGGTCGAGAAGGGGCAGCTGCTGCTCACGCTCGATCCGGAGATCTACCGCAACGCGGTCGACCGCGCCGAAGCGGGCGTGCGCCAGGGCCGGATCACCATCGACCAGCAGCGCGCCGCGCTGGCGCTGCGCCAGAAGCAGTTCGATCGCGCCCGCGTGCTCGTGGCCCAGCGCCTGATCGACCAGGGCAGCTTCGACCAGTCGCAGAACGACCTGAAGGTGGCGTCGCTCGCCCTGGCGACCAGCCAGGAAGACTACAGCCGGGCGCAGTCCGCGCTGCAGGACGCGCGCGAGCAGCTCGCCAAGACCGACATCCGCTCGCCGATCAGCGGCCGCATCGTGTCGCTGCCGATCAAGGTCGGCGAGACCGCGGTGCCCTCGACCTCGTCGTTCGTGGGCGCGCAGCTGGCGACCATCGCCGACACTTCGCGCATCCAGGCCGAGCTGAAGGTGGACGAAGCCGACATCGCGCGCGTCGCCATAGGCGAATCCGCGGATGTCTACGCCGCCGCGTTCCCCGACACCGCGCTGAAGGGCACGGTCGAGCAGATCGCGCTCGCCCCGACCGTCGAAGGCCAGGCCCGCGCCTACAAGGTCACGGTTGCGCTGACCGTGCCGGGGAACATCGACCTGCGCTCGGGCATGAGCGTTCGCGCCGAGATCGTGCTGGGCAAGGGCGGCAAGCAGGCGGCGGTGCCGGTCGAAGCGATCGTCGGCGACGGCGGCGATGCCGCGAAGTCCGGCGGGGAGGCGAAGCAGCCCGCGCAGTACGTCTGGAAGATCGAGGACGGCATCGCGCACAAGGTCAAGGTCGAGACCGGCCTGTCCGACGATGCCTGGCAGGCCGTCGGCAAGCCGCTGAAGGTCGGCGACACCGTCGCGCGCGGTCCGTCGCGACAGCTGCAGCAGCTGCAGGAGGGCGATCGCGTCCAGCAGCGCAAGGCCGATGCGGACAAGCCCGGCGACGACAAGTCCGGCGACAGCAAGTCCGAATGATCGCGCTGCGCAACATCACCAAACGCTATCGCATGGGCGATGAAGAGGTGATGGCGCTCGCCGGCGTCGACCTCGACATCGCCCGCAACGAATACGTCGCGCTGGTGGGGCCCTCGGGTTCCGGCAAGTCGACGCTGATGAACATCATCGGCTGCCTCGATACGCCGACCACCGGCAGCTACCTGCTCAACGGGCGCGACACCGCGCAACTGGGCGAAGTCGAGCTGGCCGGCGTGCGCAACCGCGAGATCGGGTTCGTGTTCCAGAGCTTCCACCTGCTGCCGCGCATGACCGTGCTGCAGAACGTGATGCAGCCGCTCGTCTACCGCGGCATGCCCGCGGCCGAGCGCAAGCGCCGCGCGGTCGAGTCGCTGGAGAAGGTCGGGCTGGGCAATCGCCAGGGCCATCGCCCCAACGAACTGTCCGGCGGCCAGCGCCAGCGGGTCGCGGTGGCGCGCGCCCTGGTCGGGGAGCCGTCGCTGTTGCTGGCCGACGAACCGACCGGCAACCTGGATTCGCGCACCTCGCGCGAGATCATGGCGCTGTTCGACGAACTCCACGACCAGGGCCAGACCGTGCTCGTGGTGACGCACGAGCCCGACATCGCCGCCCATTGCCGGCGCACCGTGCGCATCGGCGACGGGCGCGTCGTGTCGGACGTGCCCAACCCGGTGATCGCGGACAGCGCGGAGGGCGCGGCATGAAGGGTGTCTTCGGCGAAGCCGCGAAGGCCGCGTTCGCGAGCCTGATGGCGCACCGCATGCGCAGCTTCCTCACCACGCTGGGCATCCTGATCGGCACCGCTTCGGTGATCGCGGTGGTGTCGCTGGTGCAGGGCCTGTCTGCGTCGATCACCGACCAGTTCGCGGACATGGGCGGCAACACCATGACCCTGCAGGCGATCAACGACAACGAGAACTTCCGCACCGGCAGCCTGAACTACATCACCTTCGACGACATCGACGTGCTGCGCTACAAGGTGCCCGGGGTGAAGACGGTCGCGCCGATGATGGTGGTGCAGGCCGCCGGCGCCAGCTACAAGGGTCGCTCGACCAGCCCGCAGGTGCAGGCCGTCACCGCCGACTACCAGATCGTGCGCGCGGCCGACACGCAGTACGGCCGCTTCCTCGTGGATTCCGACGACAAGACGCATGCGCGCGTCGCGGTCATCGGCGAGCAGCTGCGCGACGACCTGAAGATGCCGGAGAACCCGGTCGGCGAGTTCTTCCAGCTCGGCGGCGACTGGTTCAAGATCGTCGGCCTGATGGAGAAGCAGGGCGAGATCTTCGGCATGTCGCAGGACAACTACGCGATGATCCCCTTCGCGGTCGGCCGCGCGATGATGGGGCAGGCCAACCAGCCGATGATCATCGCCAGCTTCACCGTCGCCGGCCTCGACCAGGCCGAAACGGTCAAGGAGCGGGTGAAGCGCGCGATCCGCGCGTCCCGCAAGATCCCGGCCGGCAAGGACGACGACTTCAAGGTCGAGGCCTCGGATTCCTTCCTGAAGCAGTTCAAGCAGATCACCGCGATGATCACCGCGGTGCTCGGCGGCATCGTCGGCATCTCCCTGCTCGTCGGCGGCATCGGCATCATGAACATCATGCTGGTGTCGGTGACGGAGCGCACCCGCGAGATCGGCATCGTCAAGGCGCTGGGCGCGACGCGCCGCGACATCCTCACTCAGTTCCTGCTCGAGGCGGCGCTGCTCGCGCTGCTCGGCGGCATCATCGGCATCGCGCTCGGCTACGGCATCGGCGCGGGCGTGGCGGCGCTGATCCCGGGCTTCCCGCCGGCGAAGGTGCCGGTGCTGGCGATGATCGGCGCCGCGGGCTTCTCGGCGCTGATCGGCGTGGTGTTCGGGATCATGCCGGCCTCGAAGGCGGCGGCGATGGATCCGATCGAGGCGTTGCGCTACGAGTGACGCGCGGCGCGCTCAGCGCGCGTCGTCGTGGTCGCCGTCGCCGTCGCCCGGTTCGTGCGCATCGTCGAGCGGCATCCCCGCGTCGCCGTCCGGGTCGCTTTCCATGTGCGTGGTGGTCACCGGCCCCGCGGCGGGCCGCCCGCGCGGCGGTGGCAGCAGCGCGATCGCGGCTTCGGCGGCGGCGACCAGTTCCGCGCGACGCGCTTCCGGCACTTCCTGCCAATGCGTGTCCTGGAGCGCGCCCTCGATCGCATAGAGCAGGTTGAGCCCCGGCCGGAAGCCGGCGCGTCGCACCCGCATGTAGGCTTCGACCGGTCCGGTCGCGGCGAGGTCGTCGCGCGTGCGCAGGCCGACCTGGCGCAGCCATGCGGCCGACTTGGGCCCGAGGTTCCGCAGGCGCGGCGGCGCGGGACTCACGCGACCGCTTCCATCGACACGGATTCCACGAAGGCCGCGGCGATCGCTTCCAGCCCGGCCGCGTCGTCCGCGTCGAAGCGCGACGGTTCCGGGCTGTCTAGGTCGAGCACGCCGATGAGCGCGCCGCCGGCAGTGAACAGCGGCACGACGCATTCCGAGCGCGAGGCCGAGTCGCAGGCGATGTGCCCCGGGAACGCGTTCACGTCTTCCACGACCTGCGTCGTGCGCGTGGTCGCGGCGGTGCCGCACACGCCCTTGCCGAGCGCGATGCGCACGCAGGCCGGCAGGCCCTGGAACGGGCCGACCACCAGTTCGGTGCCGTCGTAGAGGTAGAAGCCGCACCAGTTCAGCCGCGGCAGCGCATGCCACAGCAGCGCGCTGAGGTTGGCGGCGTTGGCGACCAGGTTGCGTTCGCCGTGCAGCAGCGCGCGCGCCTGTTCGGCGAGCTGGGCGTACTGCTCGGCCTTGCTGCCGGACAGGGCGGTGGCGTGGAAGCTCATCCGGTCGATTGTAACCGGGTATACCATCCGCGCATGGAAGGGGATCCGGACCTGTCGCAGCTGCCCGTGGTGGACGGTTTCCGCATGCGCGGCGAAGCCGTTACCCGGCTGGAAACCTTCGTGGACGCGGCTTTTGCGTTCGCGGTGACCCTTTTGGTGGTGTCCTTCAACGCCATGCCGTCCTCGTTCACGGAGCTCTACGAGGCGCTGCGCAGGCTCCCCGCGTTCCTGGCTGCGTTCGCGATCCTCGCCATGTTCTGGCAGTCGCACAACCGTTACAGCCGCCGCTACGGTCTCGAGGATGGACCCGTGCTGTTCCTGAGCCTGGCGCTGGTGGCCGCGACGCTCTTCTACGTGTACCCGCTGCGGATGGTGATTTCCTCGGCGATGCACGTGATCACCGGGGGGTGGGCGCAGGGCGAACTCGACATCAACACCCTCCGCGAATTCCGCCTCGTGTTCGTCATTTACGGCATGGGATTCGGCGTCCTTTCCGCGATCATGGCCGCCTTGAACTGGCACGCGCTGCGTCATCCGGGCTTGCGCCTGAACCAGCTCGAGCGCATCTCCACGCGCGGGGAAGTCGCCTCCGACCTCATCCTGGTGGCGTCGGCCATGCTGTCGATCACGCTGGCGCTCGCCTTGCCCCTGGATACGCCATTCCAGCAGATGCTTCCGGGCTTCTCCTACACGGTCCTCGCGATCGCGTTGCCTTGGCACGCTGCGTACGTGGCCCGGCGCGTCCGGCAGGCCGCGGGCATCGCATGAATTTCCGCGGCGGATTGTTCGTCACCGGCACCGACACCGGCATCGGCAAGACGCTGTCGAGCTGCACGCTGCTGCATGCGCTGCGCGCGCGCGGCCTGCGCGCCGTCGGCATGAAGCCGCTCGCGAGCGGCTGCGAGGCCACGCCCGAAGGCCTGCGCAACGAGGACGCGCTCGCGCTGCAGGCCGCCAGCGATCCGCACCCGGCCTACGACGATGTGAATCCGTTCGCGCTGCCGGAGCCGCTGGCGCCGGAGATCGCCGCGCGCGAAGCCGGCATCGTCGTGGACCTCGCGCCAATGCTCGCCGCGCACGCGCGCCTCGCCGCGCAGGCCGACGCCGTCGTGGTCGAAGGCGTGGGCGGCTGGGCCGCGCCGCTCGCGCCGGCGCTGATGCAGGCCGACCTCGTCCGCGCCCTCGACATACCGGTCGTGCTGGTCGTCGGCCTGCGCCTGGGCTGCCTCAACCACGCGATCCTCAGCGCGCGCGCGATCGCGGAGGATGGATGCCGCCTCGCCGGCTGGATCGGCACCGGCGTGGACCCCGGGATGCTGCGCATCGACGAGAACCGCGAACTGCTGGCCGGCCGCCTGCCGGCTCCGTGCCTCGGCTGGCTGCCCTGGCAACCCGCGCCGGACCCGGCTGCCCTCGCCGGACGGCTTCGTCTCAGCTCCTGAGCGACGTGGCGGCAACCATCGCCACGGCCCTGGTCTCCTGGTTTCCGACCCCGGACTTCCGGCACGGCGCGCCGCCCCCGGAGCCAATGCTAGACTCGCCGGTATAGGAATCAGGCCGATTCGCGTCCCCGTTCCCGTTCTCCCATCCTCCCCCCACGAGGTTTCCACATGCACCGTCCACTCGTAGTGCTCGCTTTGTCGACCGCGTTCCTCGCCGCCGGTGCCTGTTCGAAGCAGGATGCAGGCGCCCAGGGCGGTCCGGGTGGCGGCATGCCTCCGCCGGAAGTCGGCGTGGTGGTGATGCAGCAGGGCGACGTTCCGATCGCCAAGGAAGCCGTCGGCCGCCTGTCCGCGTTCCGCAGCGCCGACGTGCGCGCCCGCGTGCCGGGCGTGCTGCAGCGTCGCCTGTACGAGGAGGGCAAGGACGTGCGCCAGGGCCAGCCGCTGTTCCAGATCGACCCGGCGCAGCTGGCCGCCGCCGCGGCGCAGGCGCAGGGCGCGCTGGCGCAGGCGCAGGCCAACGCGGCCAATTCGCACGCCGCCGCCGAACGCGCGCGCGGGCTGATCGGCGCGAAGTTCATTTCGCAGGCCGACTACGACAATGCCGTCGCCGCCGAGCGCACCAGCGCCGCCGCGGTGCAGGCCGCGCGCGCCGCGGTGCAGGCCGCGCAGATCAACCTCGGCTACGCCACGGTGCGCGCGCCGATCAGCGGCCGCGCCGGCAAGCAGCAGGTCACCGAAGGCGCGCTCGTCGGCCAGGGCGACGCCACGCTGCTCACCACCGTGGACCAGCTCGATCCGATGTACATCGATTTCTCGGTCGGCGTGACCGAGCTGGCGAACATCCGCAAGCTCGCGCCGTCGGGCCGTTCCTCGGGCATCCAGGTGCTGCTGCCCGATGGCACGCCGTACGACCAGGCCGGCACGCTGGATTTCTCGGGCGACACGGTCGACCCGACGACGGGCGCGGTGCAGTTGCGGGCGCGCATCGCCAATCCGGACGGCATGCTGCTGCCGGGCACGTTCGTGACTTTGCGCGCGATCCTCGGCGAGGAGCG
>DATJDY010000021.1:0-4814 GCA_035497155.1 Luteimonas sp. | reverse complement strand
CCGCAGCGGCGGTGGCGCTGCGGCCGGTTTCCATCTGCATGTGGTTGTCGATGCCGGCCTCGACGCGCTGCCGCCCGAGCGCGGCCAGTTGCGTCGCGCGCTCGCGCTCGTGGTTGGCGACGTCGAGCGTGGCGTAGGCCTGGTCCAGCGCGATGTAGGCGTTGGCGACGTTGCTGGCGAGCGTCACGCGCGCGGCCTGCGCTTCGACTTCGGCGGCGCGCGCCTGGCCGACGGCGGCCTGGTACGCGGCACGCTTGCCGCCCCACAGGTCCGGCGCGTACTTGAAATCGAGCATCAGCACCGGGCTGAACTTGAGGTCGCCGCCCATCGGCGGATCGATGAAGGTTTCGGGGATCTGGATGCCGGTGTACTGCGCGCTCGCGCCGAGCGTCGGCTTGCGCGCGGCGTCGGCCAGGCCCGCCTGCGCCTGCGCCTGGCGCACGCGTGCATCGGCGGCCTGCAACGATGGCGCATCCGCAATTGCTTCGGAGACGAGCGCGTCGAGCTGCGGATCGCCGAACGCGCGCCACCACTGCAGCTCGGGGAACGTTGCGGAGGGCGCGCCGCCAGCGAAGCTATGCGATGCGGCGAGCGTGCCAGCATCCGTCGGGGCCATCGCGGGCGCGAGCCCGTGGGTGCTCGCGCAGCCGGCGAGGAGCGCCGCCGCGAGCAGCGACGCCGCGAACAGGGCAGGCACCGGGATCGGCTTCGCGGCCCGCCGGACGAGACGTCGCGGCGAGCCAGTCTTCTTCGAGGTCATGGGCGTGGGGTCGCTGTGGTGAGGTTGTCGCGGACGCGGACGAGGAGGTCGGTCAGCTGCTGGCGTTCGGCGTCGTCCATGCCTTCCATGGCCAATTCGCGCACCCGCATGCCGCACTGGTTGATGTCCTGCCAGATGATGGTGCCCGCCTCGGTGAGGCGGATGTCGAGCGCGCGCCGGTCGCTGGGGACGGCGAAGCGTTCGATGAGGCCGCGCGCCTCGAGCTTGTCCAGCAGGCGTGTCATGGCGCCCGGGTTCACTTCCGCGGCGCGGGCGAGGTCGGTGACGCTCGCATTGCCGGCGGCGAGCTTCTTCAGGGTGATGTACTGGCTGAAGGTGAGGTCGTGGCCGAGCTTGTCGAGCTCCACGGCCATGCGTGCCCACATCGCATCACGCGTCTGGCGCAGCAGGATGCCCAGCGCGGAGGCCGTGCAGGGCTCGGCGGGGAGGTCCCAGAGGGGGGCGGGCGTCTTCATGGGGGCGCATATTGCTACCCATGGCAATATTTGTCAATGCAACTATTCCGCATGCATTAAAAGCCCAGGCACTAAAAGCCCGGGCATCGACCTCAAGCTACCCGGTGCAGGACCAGCTCCAGGACGGCCTTGCTGCCGAAGAAGGCCAGGACCAGCAGGGCCATCGCCGCCAGGGTCCAGCGCACCGCGATCCGGCCGCGCCAGCCGCGCCGCCAGCGGCCCAGCAGCAGCCCGCCGAACAGCAGCCACGACAGCACGCTCAGCACGGTCTTGTGGACCAGGTGCTGGGCGAACAGGTCCTGCACGAACAGGACGCCGGTAAGCAGGGTCGCGGTCAGCAGCACGAAGCCGGCGCCCACGGTGCGGAACAGCAGCGTTTCCAGGTCGACCAGCGGCGGCAGCGCATGCAGCCAGGGGCCGATGCGATGCCGGCGCAGGGCGCGTTCCTGAAGCCACAGCATCAGCGCGAGCAGCGCCGCCACCGCCAGAGTGGCGTAGGCGAGCAGGGCGCACCAGGCGTGCAGCTGCAACCGCCAGTCCATCGGTTCGGCGAGGTGGCGGCCGTAAACGGCATACGCGGCCAGCACCAGCCCGGCAATGGGATAGGCGACCACGCCGAGCGCGGCCATGCGCCCGCTGGCGCCGAAACAGGCGGTCAGCGCGGCCATGCCGAGGCCGACCAGGGACAGCGCCGCGAAGAAATGCATGTCGGCGACCCCGCTCGAGCGCCACGCCAGCACATGCACGCCGGCATGCAGCAGTACGGCGGCGGCGGCGACGGACAGCCAGGTGGCTGGCGCGCGTTCGGCGCGACGCAGGTCGACGACCAGCAGCGTCGCCGCCGCGAGGTAAGCCGCCACCGAAAGCCATGCGATCGCCATGCGCGAAGTGTCGCATGCACGCCCGCCCCGCGGAGGCCCGGCCGGCGGCTGCCGTGCGGGCGGCGGCTATAATCGGCGGCCATCTCCATCCGGCGGGCTTCCCGCGCGAGCGTCCATGTTCGAATCCCTCACCCAGCGCCTGTCGGGCACCGTCGAGCGCCTGCGCGGCCGCGGCCGGCTGACCGAATCCAACATCGCCGAGGCCCTGCGCGAGGTGCGCGTGGCGCTGCTCGAGGCCGACGTCGCGCTGCCCGTGGTGCAGGCGCTGATCCAGCGCATCAAGGTGCGCGCGGTCGGCCAGGAAGTACTGAAGTCGTTGACGCCGGGCCAGGCGCTGATCAAGGTCGTGCGCGACGAACTCACGCTGGTGATGGGCGCGCAGGCGAGCGAGCTGAACCTCAACGTGCCGGCGCCGGCGGTGGTGCTGATGGCGGGCCTGCAGGGCGCGGGCAAGACCACGACGGTCGCCAAGCTCGGCAAGCACCTCAAGGAACGCCGCAAGAAAAAGGTGATGGTCGTGTCGGCCGACGTGTATCGTCCCGCGGCGATCGAACAGCTGAAGACGCTCGCGCAGCAGGTCGGCGTCGCGTTCTTCCCGTCGGATGCGTCGCAGAAACCCGAGGCGATCGTGCGCGCGGCGATCGACGAGGCGCGCAAGACCTTCGTCGACGTCCTCATCGTCGACACCGCCGGCCGCACCAGCATCGACGACGCGATGATGGCCGAGATCAAGGCGCTGCACGCCGCCGTGAAACCAGTGGAGACGCTGTTCGTCGTCGATTCGATGACCGGCCAGGATGCCGCCGTCACCGCGAAGCACTTCGGCGAGGCGCTGCCGCTCACCGGCGTCGTGCTGACCAAGACCGACGGCGACGCGCGCGGCGGCGCGGCGCTCAGCGTGCGCTACGTCACCGGCAAGCCGGTCAAGTTCGTCGGCACCGGCGAGAAGCCGGAAGGCCTCGACGTGTTCCACCCGGATCGCGTCGCCAGCCGCATCCTCGACATGGGCGACGTGCTGTCGCTGGTCGAGCAGGTCGAGCAGCAGGTCGACAAGGACAAGGCGCAGAAGCTCGCCGAGAAGGTCGCCAAGGGCAGCAAGTTCGACTTGAACGACATGCGCGACCAGCTCGAGCAGATGCAGAACATGGGTGGCCTCGCCGGGCTGATGGACAAGCTGCCGGGCGTGGGCCAGATCCCCGATCACGTCAAGGCGCAGGTCACCGGCCGCGAAGTGCCGCGCATGGTCGCGATCATCAATTCGATGACCAAGCGCGAGCGCCGCAACCCTGCGTTGCTGAACGGCTCGCGCCGCGCCCGCATCGCGAAAGGCGCCGGCCTCACGCCGGCCGACGTCAACAAGCTGATGAAGCAGTACCAGCAGATGGAAAAGATGATGTCGAAGATGGGCCGCGGCGGCATGAAGGGCCTGATGCGCGGCATGCAGGGCATGATGGGTGGCGGGGGCGGCGGAATGCCGTTCCGTCGCTGACATGAAGCGCGGACCGCATCGCGAACGCCACCGCGGCGGCCACGCCGGCTGGTTGCGTGCCGCGGTGCTCGGTGCGAACGACGGCATCGTCTCCACGGCCTCGTTGCTGGTGGGCATGGCGGCCGCGGGTGCGGCGCACGGATCGGTACTGGTCGCCGGCGTGGCGGGCCTGGTCGGCGGCGCGATGTCGATGGCCGCGGGCGAATACGTGTCGGTGAGCTCGCAGGCCGACGCCGAGCACGCGGACCTCGAGAAGGAACGGCGCGAGCTGCAGGACTTCCCGGAAGGCGAACATCGCGAGCTGGTCGGGATCTACGTGCGGCGCGGCCTTGACCACGCGCTTGCGGAACAGGTGGCGACGCAGCTCGCGGCGCACGACGCGCTGGGCGCGCATGCGCGCGACGAACTGGGCATCACCGACGCCCTGCGTGCACGGCCGCTGCAGGCGGCATTGGCTTCCGCGGCGGCGTTCGCGGTCGGTGCGGCACTGCCGATCGCGGTGGTGCTCGCCGCGCCGCAAGCGGGCGCGGAAACCTGGATCACCGGAGTTTCGCTGGTGTGCCTGGGCGCGCTGGGCGCGGTCGCAGCCCGGGTCGGCGGGGCATCGGCGTGGCGTGGGGCACTGCGGGTGCTTGCCTGGAGCGCCCTGGCGATGGCGTTCACGGCGGCCGTGGGCCACCTGTTCGGGGTGGCGACGGCGGGCTGAGTACCGCGGCCCCGGTCGATGGGCTGGAAGCGGCCCGGGCCGATGGGCTAGAATAGTCGGCTTACCCTGCCATTCCGGCAGCTGGGCAACACCGAAGAAACGACCATGGTCAAGATCCGCCTCACCCGTGGCGGCGCGAAGAAGCGCCCCTTCTACCACATCATCGTCACCGACAGCCGCAGCGCCCGCGACGGCCGCAACATCGAGCGCGTCGGTTACTACAACCCGGTCGCTGCCGGCGCCGAGAAGCGCGTCGAGCTCGACCTGGGCCGCGTGCAGCACTGGATCGGCCAGGGCGCGCAGATGACCGACAAGGTCGCCGACCTGTTCAAGCAGGCGAGCAAGGCCGCTCCCGCGGCCTGATCTGCCCGGGCCGCCAGCGGCGGCCCGTTCCCGGCAATGCACTCGCAGGCGCCGTCCGCGCAGCACCCGCTCGATGCAAAGCGGATCCTGGTGGGCAGGATCCACGGTGCCTTCGGCGTGCGCGGCGAATTGAAGCTGG
>DATJDY010000020.1:0-1567 GCA_035497155.1 Luteimonas sp. | reverse complement strand
CGGCGCCCGAGCCCGCTTCGATGAGGTTCTCGGCGAGCGGCGCGAGGATCGCCCGGTAGGCGAGCAGGCGCGCGGGCTGGTCGTCGACGAGCAGGATGTCGACGGGATCGACCTGGGCGCTGGCGAGTCCTTCGGTCACCGGTGCAGCCATTGTCGCAGGACTCCGAGCAGCTGGTCTGTGACGACTGGCTTGGCAAGATAATCCGAGGCGCCCGCTTCGAGGCATTTCTCGCGGTCGCCCTTCATCGCCTTGGCGGTCAGCGCGATGATCGGCAGCGCGCGCGAATCGGGATCCTCGCGGATCGCGCGCATCGTGTCGTAGCCGTCCATGCCCGGCATCATGATGTCCATGAGCACCAGGTCGATGGCATCGTCGCCGGCCACCTTCTCGATCGCCTCCTGGCCGGTGCCGGCGGTGACCACGTCCATGCCGTGGCGCTCCAGCACGCTCGACAGCGCGAAGATGTTGCGCACGTCGTCGTCGACGACCAGCACGCGCTTGTCGCGCAGCGTCTCGTCCGACTCGTGCAGGCGCTGGACCATGCGCCGCTTCGCGGGCGGCAGGTCGGCGACGACGCGGTGCAGGAACAGCGCGGTCTCGTCCAGCAGCCGTTCCGGCGACTCGACGCCCTTGATCACCACCGATTTGGCCGCCTTCTTGAGCTTGCGGTCCTCGTCGGCCGTCAGGTCCTTGCCGGTGAACACCACGATCGGCAAGTCCTGCAGCTGCGGCAGCTCCTGGATGCGTTCGAGCAGGTCGAAGCCGCTCATGTCCGGCAAGCGCAGGTCGAGCACGGCGCAGTCGTAGCCGCCGTCGCGCAGCGCCTCCAGCGCTTCGGCGCCGCTGCCCACGGTGTCGATGGCGACGTCGTCGTGGCGGATCAGTTCCTCGATGCTCATCCGCTCGGCGGCGTCGTCCTCGACCACCAGCAGTTTCTTGACGCGCGGCAGCGTGTATTCCTTGATCCGCTGCAGCGCGGTGGCGATGCTCTCGTTGTCGGCCGGCTTGGCGAGGTAGGAGAACGCGCCGCGCTCGATGCTGTGGTGGCGCTCCTCCTCGATGGTGAGCACCTGCACCGGGATATGGCGCGTGGCCGGATCCTGCTTGAGCCGCGCGAGCACGGTCCAGCCGAGCATGTCGGGCAGGAAGATGTCGAGGGTGATCGCGCTCGGCCGGTACTCGCGCACGAGGCGCAGGGCGTCGGCGCCACGGCCGGCGACCAGCACCTTGAAGCCGAGCGAACGCGCATGGTCGCGAAGCACCGCGGCATAGCGCGGATCGTCCTCGACCACGAGCAGCGAAGGATCACCCGGCGCCAGCGTAGCCCGGTCGTCGGCGACTTCCTCCACCGGCTTGCGCTCGGCTTCCGGGCGCGCGGAGGCGAGCGCCTTCACCGGGCGCGCGGCGGGCCGCCTTTCCGGAGTGTCGGTCTCCGTCGCGGCGCCCATGTAGTGCAACGGCAGGTACAGCGTGAACGTGCTGCCCTTGTCCGGCGCGCTCTCCAGCTTGAGTTCGCCGCCGAGCAGGCCCGCGATCTCGCGGCTGATCGCCAGGCCGAGGCCGGTG
>DATJDY010000019.1:0-1599 GCA_035497155.1 Luteimonas sp. | reverse complement strand
TCGGCCTTGTCGCCTTCCAGGCCGTGCGCGGCGGCGCCGACGCGGAACTTGGCGCGCTCCTTGGCCATCTTCTCGGCGTCTTTCTTGCCCATCGCGCGACGCAGCAGGTCGGCGCCGCCCAGCGAGTAACCGCCGACGATCTGCGCCATCTGCATGACCTGCTCCTGGTAGACCATGATGCCGTAGGTCTCTTTCAGGATCGGCTCGACGCGCGGGTCGGGGTAGTCCACGTCCTCGCGCCCGTGCTTGCGCGCGATGAAGCTGGGAATCAGGTCCATCGGCCCGGGGCGGTACAGCGACACCAGCGCGATGAGGTCCTCGAAGCGATCCGGCCGCGCGTCCTTGAGCATGCGCTGCATGCCGGTGGACTCGAACTGGAACACCGCCACGGTCTTTGCCTGCTGGAACAGCCGGTAGGTGTCGGCGTCGTCCAGCGGCAACTTGGCGATGTCGAGCGGCGGCTCGCCGGACTGCGCGCGCCGCGCATTGATCGCCTTCACCGCCCAGTCGATGATGGTCAGCGTGCGCAGGCCGAGGAAGTCGAACTTCACCAGGCCGACCGCTTCCACGTCGTTCTTGTCGTACTGCGTGACCACGCCGCCGCCGCCGGGCTCGCAGTACAGCGGCGCGAAGTCGGTCAGCGGCGAGGGCGCGATGACCACGCCGCCGGCATGCTTGCCGACGTTGCGGGTGAGGTTCTCGAGCTTCAGCGCCAGGTCGATCAGCGCGCGCGCGTCCTCGTCCTGGGCGTAGACGTCGCAGAAATCCTTGACGACGCGGTCCGGTTCCTTGCGTGACTTGTCGGAGCGGCCGAGCGCGTCGGACAAGGTCAGGTCCAGCGGGCGCATCGGAATGAGTTTTGCCAGCTTGTCGACCTGGCCGTAGCCCATGCTGAGCACGCGGCCGGAATCGCGCAGCACGGCCTTGGCCGCCATCGAGCCGTAGGTGATGATCTGGCTGACACGGTCGCGGCCGTACTTGCGCGAGACGTAGTCGATGACCTCGTCGCGCCGGTCCATGCAGAAGTCGATGTCGAAGTCGGGCATCGACACGCGTTCGGGGTTGAGGAAGCGCTCGAACAGCAGGTCGAACTGCAGCGGGTCGAGGTCGGTGATCTTCAGCGACCAGGCGACCAGCGAGCTGGCGCCGGAACCGCGGCCGGGGCCGACCGGGATGCCGTTCTGCTTGCCCCAGTTGATGAAGTCCGCAACGATCAGGAAGTAGCCGGGGAAGCCCATCTTGATGATCACGTCCAGCTCGCGCTCGAGCCGTTCGTGATAGGCCTCGAGACTGTGCCCGGGCGCGAGCGCAGCGTGGCGCAGGCGCTCGGCCAGCCCCGCGCGCGCCAGCTCGCGGATGTGGCTGTCCAGGTCGTGCCCGGGCGGCACCGGGAAGTCCGGCAGGTAATAGGTGCCGAACTTCAGTTCCAGGTTGCAGCGCTTGGCCAGTTCGACCGTGTTTTCCAGCGCCTCGGGCAGGTCGGCGAACAGCGCGGCCATTTCCTGCGGGGTCTTCAGGTACTGCTGCGGGCTGTACTCGCGTGGGCGCTTCATGTCCGCCAGCACGCGGCCCTGGTTGATGCACACGCGTGCCTCGTGC
>DATJDY010000018.1:0-4144 GCA_035497155.1 Luteimonas sp. | reverse complement strand
CTCGCCCGCTGGCTCTGGCTCGCCGGCCCGCTGCTGCCGTTCTGAGGTCGTCGCTTCGGGGCTGGGCGACGCGACGACGTGTGTGTGGTCCGCCGCCTACCCCAAGCGCGTCTCCCTGCTTCTAGCAAGAGCGAAAAGCGGCATCACGAGACCTCGATGCCCCACGCTCGCGTGTCGCCGTGGATGCGAGTGGCCTGGGCCGGGGACGTCGAAAACATGGATGTTTTCGAAGAGCCTACATGGACGTATTCACGGCGATCCCCGGCCCAGGCCACTCGCATCCACGGCGACCCCGCAAGAAGCCAACGCGGTCAGAAGAGTTCGGCCTGGGGCGAGGGTTTGCGGGGGGCGACGAACTTCGAGGTGACGGGGTCCGGCAGCCGCGAGAATCCCAGGCGCGCGTGCGCCTTGTTGAAGCGCTGGCGCAGCAGCTGCGCGAAGGGGCCCTCGCCGCGCATGCGCGAGCCGAAGGCGCTGTCGTAATCCTTGCCGCCGCGCATCTGCTGGACGAGGCTCATCACGTGCGCCGCGCGGTCCGGATAGTGCAGCTGCAGCCATTCGCGCCACACCTGCTTGAGCTCGTGCGGCAGGCGCAACAGCACGTAGCCGGCCGATCGCGCGCCGTGCCCGCGCGCGGCCTCGAGGATGTGTTCGAGTTCATGGTCGGTGACCATCGGCACGACCGGCGCCACCAGCACGCCGACCGGAACGCCGGCTTCGTGCAGCGCCCGCATCGCGCGCAGCTTGCCGTGCGGCGCGGTGGCGCGCGGCTCCATGCGCGAGGCGAGGCGGTTGTCGAGCGTGGTGATCGAGAAGTGCACGTTGACGAGGCCCTCGCGCGCCATCGGCGCGAGCAGGTCCAGGTCGCGCTCGATCAGCGCGCTCTTGGTCACGAACTCGACCGGATGCTTCACCTCGGCCAGCACCTCGAGCAGCTGGCGGGTGATGCGGTGCTTGCGCTCGATCGGCTGGTAGGCGTCGGTGTTGATGCCGAGCGCGAACGTCGCCGGCCGGTATCCCGGTTTCGCCAGTTCCTCGCGCAGGCGTTCGGCTGCGTTTGTCTTCGCGAACAGGCGCGTCTCGAAATCCAGGCCGGGCGAAAGGTCCAGGTACGCGTGCGACGGTCGGGCGAAGCAGTACACGCAGCCATGCTCGCAACCGCGATAGGGATTGATCGACTGGCTGAAGCCGACGTCCGGCGACTGGTTGCGGCTGATGATGCTGCGCGCGCGCTCCTCGGCGACGGTGGTGCGGGGCGGCGCGACCGGTTCGCCGTCGTCGTCGAACGCGTCGGCGTAGACCGAACCCCAGCCGTCATCCTCGCCGCGCGCCACGGTCTTCTCGAAGCGGCCCGCGACGCGCGAGGCGGCGCCGCGGCCCTTGATCGGTGCCTGCGGCAAGCGCGCGTCCGGCAGCGCGCCCGGTGGCATGCCCGGGTGCACGTCCGCATGGCCGTCGTCGCCGTCTTCCATCCGCGCAGCCTACGCTGCTACCGTCGCAGTCATCGCGACCGGACAATGAACCCTTCATGCCGAACCCGTTGCGCGAACTCTGGGACTGGCTCGCCGCCGTGCCGCACATCGGCCTGTACCTGGGCCTGGGCTGGGCGGTGTACCTGCTGTTCCTCGGCGGCTGGATCGTGCTGCAGAAGCGCGCGCCGGTCGCGACGCTGAGCTGGCTGCTGGGCCTGGCGGCGCTGCCTTACGTCGGCTTCGTGATCTACCTGGTGTTCGGGCCGCAACGGATCCGCCGGCACCGGCTGCGCAGGGCGCGTTCGCACGTCGCGCTGCCCGAGCCGTCAGGCGCGGAAGAGGGCGGCGCGGAGCTCGCCACCCTCGCCCACGCCACCAGCGGGCTGCCGCCGAGTACTGCAACCGGCGTGCGCCTGCTCGTCGATGGCGCCGCCACCTACGACGCCTTGCTCGAGGCGGTGCGCGGGGCGTGCCACCACGTCCACCTGGAGTACTACATCTTCGCCGCCGACCGCACCGGCACCGCGCTGCGCGACGCGCTGGTCGAACGCGCGCGCGCCGGCGTCGCGGTGCGGGTGCTGCTCGATGCCGTCGGTTCGGGCCGCTGCCCGCAGCGCTTCTTCCAGCCGCTGCTCGACGCCGGCGGCGAGCTCGCGTGGTTCCACCCCATGCATTTCGGGCGGATCTGGCGCCGCACCTGGGTCAACCTGCGCTCGCACCGCAAGATCGTGGTGGTGGACGGCCGCGTCGGCTTCACCGGCGGCATCAACGTGACCGACGAGGAGAACGAGCGGCTGCGCGGCGACGCGTACCGCGACCTGCACCTGCGCGTCGAGGGTGATGCGGTGCGCGGCCTGCAGCTGCTGTTCGTCGAGGACTGGGCCTACGCGACCGGGCAGCGCGACTTCATCTCGTCGGTCGCGCAGTCGATGCCGCCACGCGCGGCCGGGCCGATCCAGGCGCAGGTGCTGGGTTCCGGCCCGGACTCGCCGTGGGAATCGATCCACCGCCTGCACGTCTCCGCGATCCACGAAGCGAAGCAGCGCGTCTGGTTGGCGACGCCTTATTTCGTGCCGGGCGAGGCGGCGATGATGGCGCTCACCTCGGCGGCGCTGGGCGGCCTGGACGTAAGGGTGATGGTGCCGCGCCGCAGCGATTCCCTGCTGGTGACCCTGGCCGCACGCTCCTATTACGACGAACTGATGGATGCCGGCGTGCGCGTGTACGAGTACGGTCCGCGCATGCTCCACACCAAGGCCTTGCTCGTCGACGATGGGCTGGCCATGGTGGGCAGCGCGAATTTCGATTCGCGCAGCTTCAGCCTGAACTTCGAGGTCGCGATGCTGTTCCGCGATGCGGGCATCGCCGGCGAACTGGCGCGGCACTTCGAGGTCGACCTCGCGAGCGCGCCGCGGGTGCGCGCCGAGCGGGCGCGGCCGCTGTGGTCGGCTCGACTGCCCGAGGCGCTGGCGCGGCTGATGTCGCCGGTGCTTTGACCACGTGGCGCGCGCGTGAAGCCGTCGGCGCAGGGCGCTAGACTGGCCGGGCAAGGAGGCCGCATGCCCTGGATCCTGTCCCTGTTCGCGATCGCCGCGTTCGCCGCGGCCTGGCACGCCACCTCCACGCCGGTGCTCGGGCTCGCGCTGCTTGCCGCACTGCTGCTGGGCCTCGGCGCGATGCTCGCGTTCCTCGCGCGACGGGCGCCGAAGCCGTGACCGTCCTCAGCGTCAACGTCAACAAGATCGCGGTGCTCCGCAATTCGCGCGGCGGCGCGGCGCCCGACGTGGTCCGCGCGGCAGCCGTTTGCCTCGACGCCGGCGCGCACGGCATCACCGTCCATCCGCGGCCCGACGCGCGCCACATCCGCGCCGATGACGTCCTTGCGCTGGCCGCGCTGTGCCGTGCGCGCGGCGTGGAGTTCAACATCGAGGGCAACCCGTTCGCGCCGCCACGCGACGGCTACCCCGGCTTCCATGCGCTGTGCGCGCAGGCGCGCCCGGCGCAGGCGACCCTGGTGCCGGACAGCGACGGACAGCTCACGTCCGACCACGGCTTCGATTTCGCCGCGGATGCCGATCGGCTGCGCCCGCACATCGCGGCACTGAAGACGCTCGGCTGCCGGGTGAGCCTGTTCGCCGATGCCGGCCCTGGCACCGATGTCGCCGCGGCAGCCGCCATCGGCGCCGACCGGATCGAGCTGTACACCGGGCCGTTCGCGGAAGCCTCCGCCGCCGGCGACGCGCAGGCCGCGCGCGCCGCGGCCGAGACCGCGCGTCGCGCGGCAGCGGCCGGCCTCGGCGTCAACGCAGGCCACGACCTCAGCCAGGCCAACCTCGGCGGCTTCCTCGCGGCCGTGCCGAACGTGCTCGAGGTGTCGATCGGCCACGCCCTCGTCGACGAAGCCCTCTACGCCGGCCTGGACGCCACCGTCCGCGCCTACCTCCGCATCCTCTCGGCAAGCGTCTAGCCAAAAAAAAGGCCGCCCTGTGGGGGCGGCCCGAAAGTTGGAACTTGGTAAGCGTCGTGGCGCGCGTGGCGCGCCGGGGTGGTGCGGTTACTTCTTGACGAAGCCGATCTTCTGCATCTGCGCGTTGCGCGCGTTCGCGAGCACCTGGGCCAGCACGCCGTAGTCCGCGTCTTCCGCGGTGTCGATCTGCAGCGTGGGCTGGTTG
>DATJDY010000017.1:0-5776 GCA_035497155.1 Luteimonas sp. | reverse complement strand
GGCGACCGCCCGCTGGGTGTACTCGGCGTGATCGGCCCCTCGCGCATGGCCTACGAGCGCGTGATCCCGGTCGTCCAGGCCGCCGCCGAAGCCCTGGGCGCCGCGCTGCGCCCGTGAAGGCTTGAACCGGCCGGCGGCGATCCCCATTACCGGTGGTGATGGCGCGGCCCCCGCCGCGAAGGACGACCATGACCACGACCCCAACGCCGGACGCCGCGCCCGACGGGCAGGCCCACGATTCCCACGACGCGCAGCCCCGCGACGCCGAACTCGAGCAGCTGCGCGGCGAACTCGAACAACTGCGCGCCGAAGGCCTGCGCGAGCGCGCCGACCTCGACAACCAGCGCAAGCGCATGGCCCGCGAGCTCGAGAGCGCGCGCCGCTTCGCCAATGAACGCCTGCTCGCCGACCTGCTGCCGCTGTTCGACAGCATGGAAGCGGGCCTGGCCGCCGCGGCCGAATCCGACCCGCTGCGCGCCGGCCTCGAGCTGACCCTGCGCCAGCTGCACCGCATCGCCGCCGGCAACGGCCTGACCGAAGTCGCACCCACGCCCGGCGAGGGCTTCGACCCCGAGCGCCACCAGGCGATGAGCATGGTCCCGGCCGACGGCATCCCCGCCGGCAGCGTGGCGCAGGTGTTCCAGAAGGGCTACGTCCTCAACGAGCGCCTGCTGCGGCCGGCCCTCGTGGTCGTGGCCGAATGACGGACTGAACACGGCCGGGCGGGGCGCTTGAAGCGCCGCGGGCCGGCCCCAGATTGCAACCATCGGCGCCGAGCGCGCCTGCACAGACAAACGATCTCAGGAGCGACAACACCATGGGCAAGATCATCGGCATCGACCTCGGCACGACCAATTCGTGCGTGGCGATCATGGAAGGCGGCAAGGCGCGCGTCATCGAGAACAGCGAAGGCGACCGGACCACGCCGTCCATCGTCGCGTGGACCAAGGACGGCGAAGTCCTGGTCGGCGCGTCCGCCAAGCGCCAGGCCGTCACCAACCCCAAGAACACCTTCTACGCGGTGAAGCGCCTGATCGGCCGCAAGTTCACCGACGCCGAAGTGCAGAAGGACCTCGGCCTCGTGCCGTATGCGATCACCGCGCACGAGAACGGCGATGCGTGGGTCGCGCTGGCCGACGGCAAGAAGCTGGCGCCGCAGGAAGTTTCGGCGAAGGTGCTCGAGAAGATGAAGAAGACCGCCGAGGCGTATCTCGGTGAAACGGTCACCGAGGCCGTGATCACGGTGCCGGCGTACTTCAACGACTCGCAGCGACAGGCGACCAAGGACGCCGGCCGCATCGCCGGCCTCGACGTCAAGCGCATCATCAACGAGCCGACCGCAGCCGCGCTCGCCTATGGCATGGACAAGAAGGGCGGCGACCGCAAGGTCGCGGTGTACGACCTCGGCGGCGGCACCTTCGACGTGTCGATCATCGAGATCGCGTCGGTCGACGGCGAAATGCAGGTCGAAGTGCTGTCCACGAACGGCGACACCTTCCTCGGCGGCGAGGACTTCGACAAGCGCGTCATCGACTACCTCGTCGAGGAATTCCAGAAGGACCAGGGCATCGACCTGCGCAAGGATCCGCTCGCCCTGCAGCGCCTGAAGGACGCCGCGGAGCGCGCGAAGATCGAGCTGTCGAGCGCGCAGCAGACCGAAGTGAACCTGCCGTACGTCACCGCCGACGCGAGCGGCCCGAAGCACCTCAACATCAAGCTGACCCGGGCCAAGCTCGAGGCGCTGGTCGAGGACCTCGTGCGCAAGACCATCGAGCCCTGCCGCATCGCGCTGAACGATGCCGGCCTGCGCGCGTCCGACGTCACCGAGGTCATCCTCGTCGGTGGCCAGACCCGCATGCCGAAGGTGCAGCAGGCAGTGTCGGAGTTCTTCGGCAAGGAGCCGCGCAAGGACGTCAATCCCGACGAGGCAGTCGCGGTCGGCGCCGCGATCCAGGGCGGCGTGCTGCAGGGCGACGTCAAGGACGTGCTGCTGCTCGACGTCACCCCGCTGTCGCTCGGCATCGAGACGCTCGGCGGCGTGATGACCAAGATCATCGAGAAGAACACCACGATCCCGACCAAGGCCTCGCAGACTTTCTCCACCGCCGAGGACAACCAGTCGGCGGTGACGGTGCACGTGCTGCAGGGCGAGCGCGAGCAGGCCCGCTACAACAAGTCGCTGGCCCGCTTCGACCTGTCCGGCATCGACGCCGCGCCGCGCGGCATGCCGCAGGTGGAGGTGTCCTTCGACATCGACGCCAACGGCATCCTGCACGTCAGCGCCAAGGACAAGAAGACCGGCAAGGAGCAGAAGGTCGAGATCAAGGCCGGTTCGGGCCTGTCGGACGAAGAGATCCAGCGGATGGTGCAGGACGCCGAGGCCAACCGCGAGGAGGACGCGAAGTTCCACGAGCTCGTGCAGGCCCGCAACCAGGCCGACGCGCTGGTGCATGCCACGCGCAGCGCGATCAAGGACAATGGCGACAAGGTGCCGGGCGACGTGATCGGCCGCGCCGAGGCCGCCATCGCCGAGGTCGAATCCGCGATCAAGAGCGACGACAAGGGCCAGATCGAGGCCAAGTCGAAGGCGCTCGAGGAAGCGGGCCAGGCGCTGTTCGCCGCCGTTGCGGCCGCCCAGCAGGGCGGCGGCGCCGAGGCGGGGAGCGCCGGCGCGAATGCCGGCGGCGCCCCGCGCAACGACGACGTCGTCGATGCGGAGTTCACCGAGGTCAAGGACGACGGCAAGCAGGGCTGAAAGCCGGGGTCCTGATCACCGGTGGCCGGACGGCGCAGCGCCGGTCCGGCGGCGCGATGACGCAATACCGACGGGCAGGCGCACCTGCCCGTCGCTTTAGGGGAATGGCAAGCCGTCCATGAGCAAGCGCGACTACTACGAAGTGCTGGGCGTCGCCCGCAACGCGTCCGACGAGGACCTGAAGAAGGCCTACCGTCGCAGCGCGATGAAGCACCATCCGGACCGCAATCCCGGCGACCACGCCGCGGAAGCTGCGTTCAAGGAATGCAAGGAAGCCTACGAAGTCCTGTCCGACGCATCGAAGCGCCGCGCGTACGACGCGCACGGCCATGCCGCGTTCGAGCACGGCATGGGCGGTGGCGCGGGTGCCGGCCCGGGTGCGGGTTTCGGCGACATGGGCGACATCTTCGGGGACATCTTCGGCAACATCTTCGGTGGCGGCGGCCCCGGTCGCGCGCCGCGTCGCGGCGCCGACATCGGCTACGTGATGGAACTCGACCTGGAGGACGCCGTCGCCGGCGTGGAGAAGCGCATCGAGGTGCCGACGCTGGCGCCCTGCGAACCGTGCAAGGGCAGCGGTTCGGAAGACGGCAAGGTCGAGACCTGCGCCACCTGCCACGGCCGCGGCCAGGTGCGCATGCAGCGCGGCATCTTCACGATGCAGCAGCCTTGCCCGCACTGCGGCGGGCGCGGCCAGACCATCGCCAATCCGTGCCCGGCCTGCCACGGCGCCGGGCGCGTCGAGGAAGAAAAGGTCCTGTCGGTGAAGATCCCGGCGGGCGTCGACAGCGGCGACCGGATCCGGTTGGCGGGCGAGGGCGAGGCCGGCCCCGCCGGGACGCCGCCCGGCGACCTGTACGTGGAAGTGCGGGTGCGCCCGCACGACATCTTCGAGCGCGACGGCGACGACCTGCACTGCGAGGTGCCGATCCGGATTTCGCAGGCCGCGCTGGGCGACACCATCCGCGTGCCGACGCTCGACGGCGACGTCGAGCTGCGCATCCCGGCCGAGACGCAGACCGGCAAGATGTTCCGCCTGCGCGAGAAGGGCGTGCGCTCGGTGCGCAGCCGCCATCCGGGCGACCTGTACTGCAAGGCGGTGGTGGAGACGCCGGTGAACCTGACGCCGGAGCAGCGCGAACTGCTCGAGAAATTCGAGGCGACCTTCGTGGGCGACGGCGCGCGGCGCCATTCGCCCAAGTCCAGTACCTTCCTCGATGGCGTGAAGGGCTTCTGGGACCGCATGGTGTCCTGACGGGTCGCGCCGGCTTGCGGCGCGCTATCCTCCCGGCATGGACGCTCCCCTCAGCCTCTTGATCCACGGTGCCTCCGGCCGCATGGGCCAGGCCTTGCTGCGCCTGTGTGCCGAGTCGCCGGAACGCTTCACGGTGGCGGGCGCGGTATCGCGCAAGCCGCAGCAGCGGGTGGTCGACGGCGTGCCGCAATTCGCCGTGGCCGAATTGAACGGCGTTCCCGCATTCGACGTCGCCGTCGACTTCAGCCTGCCCGAGGCGTTCGATGCGGTGCTCGCGTTGTGCGTCGCGCGCAAGGCGGGCCTCGTGTCCGGCACCACGGGCCTGCATGAGGCGCAGCGCATCGCGCTGGAAGAGGCGGCCCGCGTCGTTCCGGTGCTGTGGGCATCGAACTTCAGCCTCGGGGTGGCGGTGCTGGCGGATGCGGTGGCGCGCGCCGCGCGCGCGTTGCCCGACTGGGATTGCGACATCGTCGAGACCCATCACGCGGGCAAGCGCGACGCCCCCTCGGGCACCGCGTTGACGCTCGGTGAAGCAGTGGCCGCGGGCGGCGCAACGCCGCGCTACGCGTCGCTGCGCGCCGGCGACATCGTCGGCGAACATACGGTGCAGTTCAGCGGCCGGGGCGAGCGCCTCGAATTCATCCACCGCGCGACCAGTCGCGACGTGTTTGCGCATGGCGCGCTGCAGGCCGCGCAATGGCTGTCGGGCCGCGCGCCCGGCCAGTACCGGATGGCGGATCTCCTGCAGAGCCGACCCATGGCCGGCTGAGCGGTGACAGCAGCCGACCGTGGGTCGGCTCTACGCTGGCGCCGGCGGGGCCTTGCGGGTATCATTCCCGCTCGCCTGACTCCATTGCCTCCGGACGGTTCCGCACCGTGCCGGCGGTTTCCTGCAACCCGATGTAGGCGAATCCCCCCGTGACCCAGCCCGCAATCCTCGCGCTCGAAGACGGCACCGTGTTCGAGGGCGATTCCGTCGGCGCGCCCGGCCTCGCGGTCGGCGAGGTGGTGTTCAACACCGCCATGACCGGCTACCAGGAGATCCTCACCGATCCCTCCTACGCGCGCCAGCTGGTGACGCTGACCTGCCCGCACGTCGGCAACACCGGCTGCAACGATGCCGACGACGAATCGCGGCAAGCCTGGGCCGCCGGCCTGATCGTGCGCGACGTGCCGCGACGCCCCTCGAACTGGCGCAGCCAGGTCGCGTTGCCGGAATGGCTGCGCGCGCGCGGTGTCGTCGCGATCAGCGGCATCGATACCCGCAAGCTCACGCGGCTGCTGCGCGATCGCGGCGCGCAGAACGGCGCGCTGGTCGCGGGTGACGCCATCGACGTGGATGCGGCGATCGAAGCCGCGCGCAAGTTTCCCGGCCTGAAGGGCATGGACCTGGCGAAGGAGGTCTGTGTTGGCGAATCGTATCGCTGGAGCGAAGGCCGCCTCGACCTGGACCGCAACGCATTCGACGCGGGCGGCGGCAGGTTCCACGTCGTCGCCTACGATTTCGGCGTGAAAACCAACATCCTGCGCATGCTCGCCGAACGTGGCTGCGACCTGACGGTGGTGCCCGCGCAGACGCCGGCGTCCGAGGTGTTCGCGCTGCAGCCGGATGGCGTGTTCCTCTCCAACGGCCCCGGCGATCCGGCGCCCTGCGATTACGCGATCGCGGCGACGCGCGAGTTCGTCGCGAGGAAGCTGCCGCTGTACGGCATCTACCTCGGCCACCAGATCCTCGGCCTGGCGCTCGACGCGAAGACGGTGAAGAT
>DATJDY010000016.1:0-6753 GCA_035497155.1 Luteimonas sp. | reverse complement strand
CCGACCGCATGATCGCCGCGCAGGCCACGCGCGCCCGGCGCCTGGCCCTCGCCGACGACGTCCTCGCCAACACCGGCACCCTCGCCGACCTCGCCGGCCACGTCGCCGCGCTCGACCGCGTCTACCGCGCCCTCGCCGCCACCTGACGCCGCGCGGGATCAAGCCGCGCTGGGCAACTCCCAGCCGGGGAACACGAGTGCCGCCGGATGACAGTGCAATGCGATCGCCAGGGCCTTGGCGCGTTCCACGCCGAGGTTGATCCGCCCTGTCTCGATACCCGAAATAGTCGACTGCGGGATGCCGCAAAGCTCGGCGAGTTGCGACTGGGTCAGTCCCTGCCACTCCCGGATGATGCGCACGGACTCGCCGGGCGTTAGCTCAACGCGCTTCTTGGCTTTGGCGAATTTACGCATGGTCATGTCCTCGGATGATCGTGCCCGTCACCTCTCAGATCACCCCGACGGTAATCTTCAGGCCAAGCGCATGTGCGACTTTTGACACCGTGGCAAAGCTCGGATTCCCTTGACCTGAAAGGGCCTTGTACAAGCCCATCCGGGTCATGCCGGTCTTCTCGGCCAATTGGGCGATGTTCCGGGCGCGGGCCACGTCGCCAAGCGCCGCCACGAACAATGCAGGATCGTTCTCTTCGGCGCATGCGGTGAGGTAGGCGGCGATATCGGCCTCCGTTTCCAGATAATCGGCCGTGTCGTAGCGGCTGAATTTCTCCTTCACCCTGCTTTTGGTCATGATGCCTCCCATTCTTTCGCGATCCGCCTCGCAAGCCTGATGTCCTGGTCCTGCGTCGACTTGTCGCCACCGCACAGCAGCAATACCAGCGCGTGGTTGCGATACATGTAATAGACCCGGTATCCCGGGCCATGATCGATCTTCATCTCGTGAAGCCCGTCTTTCAGCGACCGGCGAGATCCCGGATTTTCCAGCGACATGCGTCGGATGCGCATCTCGATGCGCGCCTTGGCCTGACGATCGCGCAAGCCACGCAACCACGCATCGAAGGTATGGCTTTTGAGGATTTCGAGCACGCGCTCAAGTAAACCATGGTTTACTCGACGGAGTCAACCATAGTTGACTTAGGGTAGGAAGGCGCGGATGGCGGCGATGCCCTGGGCGCCATGCGCGCGCGCCGCTTCGAGATCCTCGAGGCCGAGGCCGCCGATGCCGTAGATCGGCAGCGTGCTCGCCTCGCGCAGCGCGGCGAACGCGGCCCAGCCTAGCGGCGCGGCACCGGGGTGGCTCGCGGTGGCCTGCACCGGGCCCAGCACCGCGAAATCGCAACGCACGCGCTCGGCGTGCGCGAGCTCCGCCGCATCGTGGCAGGACGCGGCGACCGGGAGCGCCTGCGGCAGCGGCCGCTGGCCCAGCGCGGCGAGCTGCGCGGCCTTGAGGTGCACGCCGACGCGCAGTTCGCGCGCGAGGGCGATGTCGCCGTTCACCAGCACCTCGACATCGGCCGCGCGGCACAACGCCGCGGCATCGCGCGCGAGCGTGCGCCAGCGCGACGGATCGGTGTCGGCGCCCGGCCGCAGCTGGATGCGGCGGACCTCGTCCGCGGACGCGGCGCGTTCCACCGCGGCTAGCCAGCGGCGGCCGTCGCCTTCCGGCGCGGGCGTGACGAGGTAGCGGTCCGGCTGCATCAGCGCGGCCACGACCGGCCGATCGGCGCCGGGCATGGCGTAGCTCGCGAGCTTGGGCGGCGGCACCCAGGCGAGCGCCTGGCCGTCGAGCCCCTTGGGCGTGCCCTTCCACGTCGAGACGCGCCGGACATCGAGCAGCAGGCGCTTGTGCGGGTAACGGTGCGGGACGGCGATCACCCGCGGCCCGACGCTGGCGTCGATGCCGAGTTCCTCGTGCAGTTCGCGCGCCAGCGCTTCTTCGGCGGTCTCGCCCGGTTCGCGCTTGCCACCCGGGAATTCCCACAGGCCGGCAAGGTCGCGGCCTTCGGTGCGCCGCGCGAGGAGGATGCGGCCGCGGGCGTCGGTGATGACGCCCGCGACGACTTCGATCAGTGGTGAATCCGGGTCGGGCAACGGGACGTCACGCAATCGGGCTTAGGAAAGCGCACCGTGGCAGTGCTTGAACTTCTTGCCGCTGCCGCAGGGGCACGGGTCGTTGCGGCCGACGCGCGGCGCGGTCCCCTGCGCCTGCGCCTGCAACGCCGCGGCCATGGCCTGCGCCTGCAGCGCTTCCTCGCCAGCGCCGAGGCCACCGACATCCGCGTGCTGGAACTGCAGCTGCTGCGCCTGGCGCTCGGCCTGTGCGCGCTCGGCCGCCTCCATCGCGGCGACTTCCTCCTCGCTGCGGATGCGCACGCGCGCCAGCAGCGTCACGACTTCGTGCTTGACCTTGTCCAGCATCTCGCCGAACAGCTCGAACGCCTCGTGCTTGTATTCCTGCTTCGGCTGCTTCTGCGCGTAGCCGCGCAGGTAGATGCCCTGGCGCAGGTAATCCATGCGCGCCAGGTGCTGCTTCCAGTTGTCGTCGAGCACGCTGAGCATCACGTGCTTCTCGACCGCGCGCATGGTCTCGGCGCCGACCTGCTGCTCCTTGGCGGAGAACAGCTCGTCGACCTCGCGCTGCACTTCCTGCGCGATCTGCTCGGCGTCCACTTCGGTGCGCGCCGCGATGTCGGCGGCCAGGTGCGGCGCCACGCCGAACTCGGCGGCCAGCTCGGCCTCGAGGCCGGGCAGGTCCCACTGTTCGTCGATCGAATTGTCCGGCACGTAGCGGCGCACGGTGTCGGCGACCACGTCGGCGCGGATGCCGTCGATGTTCTCCTGCACGCTCTCGGCCTCCAGCAGCTCGTTGCGCTGCTGGTAGATGACCTTGCGCTGGTCGTTGTTGACGTCGTCGAAATCGAGCAGGTTCTTGCGGATGTCGAAGTTGTGGGCCTCGACCTTGCGCTGCGCGTTGGCGATCTGCTTCGACACCAATGGCGACTCGATGATGTCGTCTTCCTTCAGGCCCATGCGCTGCATCACCTTCTGCACCCAGTCGGCGGCGAAGATGCGCATCAGGTTGTCCTCGAGGGACAGGTAGAAGCGCGAGGAACCCGGGTCGCCCTGGCGGCCGGAGCGGCCGCGCAGCTGGTTGTCGATGCGCCGCGACTCGTGGCGCTCGGTGCCGACGATGTGCAGGCCGCCGGCTTCCTTGACCGCGTCGTGGCGCTGCTGCCACGCGGCCTTCAGCTTCGCGCGCGTGGCCTCGTCCACCGGCGCGCCGGTTTCCGCCTCGAGCGCCGCGAGTTCGGCATCGAGCGAGCCGCCGAGCACGATGTCGGTGCCGCGGCCCGCCATGTTGGTGGCGATGGTGACCGCGCCCGGGCGGCCGGCCTGGGCGATGATGTGCGCCTCGCGCTCGTGCTGCTTGGCGTTGAGCACCTCGTGCGGGACGCCCATCGCCTTCAGCTGCTCGCCCAGCATCTCCGAGACCTCGATCGAGGTCGTGCCGACCAGCACCGGCTGGCCCTTCTCGTGCGCCGCCTTGATCTCGTTCACCACCGCGCGGAACTTGCCGGCGCGGTTGAGGAACACCGCGTCGCTGTGGTCCTTGCGGATCATCGGCTGGTTGGTCGGGATCACCACCACTTCCAGCCCGTAGATGCTCTGGAACTCGTAGGCCTCGGTATCGGCCGTGCCGGTCATGCCGGCCAGCTTGGCGTACATGCGGAACAGGTTCTGGAACGTGATCGAGGCGAGCGTCTGGTTCTCGCGCTGCACGTTGACGCCTTCCTTGGCCTCGACCGCCTGGTGCAGGCCGTCGGACCAGCGGCGGCCCTGCAGGGTGCGGCCGGTGAATTCGTCGACGATGATGACTTCGCCGTCGCGCACGATGTAGTCCACGTCGCGCTGGTACAGCGCGTGCGCGCGCATGCCGGCGTTGAGGTGGTGCACCACGTGGATGTTGTTCGACGCGTACAGGCTGTCGTCGCCCTCGAGGATGCCCGCCTCGCGCAGCAGCGCTTCGGCGTGCTCCTGGCCCTCCTCGGACAGGTGCACCTGCTTCTGCTTCTCGTCGACCCAGTAGTCGCCCTCGCCTTCCTCTTCCTTCTGGCGGGTGAGGTGCGGGACGATGCGGTCGACCTTGAGGTACAGGTCGGGCGTGTCGTCGGTCGGGCCGGAGATGATCAGCGGCGTGCGCGCCTCGTCGATCAGGATCGAGTCGACTTCGTCGACGATCGCGAAATTGAGGCCGCGCTGGAAGCGGTCCGACTTCGACAGCGCCATGTTGTCGCGCAGGTAGTCGAAGCCGATCTCGTTGTTGGTCGCGTAGGTGATGTCGGCGGCGTACGCGGCGTGCTTGTCCTGGTGCGGCATGCCCGGGAACACGACGCCGGTGGTCAGGCCCAGCCAGCCGTACAGCTTGCCCATCTGCGCGGCGTCGCGGCGCGCGAGGTAGTCGTTGACGGTGACCACGTGCACGCCCTTGCCGGAGAGCGCGTTGAGGTAGACCGCCAGGGTCGCGGTGAGGGTCTTGCCCTCGCCGGTGCGCATCTCGGCGATCTTGCCCATGTGCAGGACCATGCCGCCGATCAACTGCACGTCGAAGTGGCGCATGCCGAACACGCGGACCGAAGCCTCGCGGCAGACGGCGAACGCCTCCGGCAGGATCTTGTCCAGCGACTCGCCCTTGGCGACGCGCTCCTTGAATTCGGCCGTCTTCGCCTGGAGATCGGCGTCGGACAGCGCCTGCATCTGCGGTTCGAGGGCGTTGATCTTGC
Source organism: Luteimonas sp. (assembly GCA_035497155.1). Classification (GTDB taxonomy): domain Bacteria; phylum Pseudomonadota; class Gammaproteobacteria; order Xanthomonadales; family Xanthomonadaceae; genus Cognatiluteimonas. Next base: position 2,015 of record DATJDY010000016.1, on the reverse strand, counting down.
GGACGACGCCGCCGAGTTGCTTGAGCAGGCGCTCGTTGCGGCTGCCGAAGATGCTGGTGAGCAAACGATTGAACATGGAGGGTCCGGCTTGGCGAAGGGGGATCGTGACTCGCGGATGGAGCCCGGAGTTCCCCCGGAGACGAAAAGGGGCGCAAGGCGCCCCTGTTTCACGGCAACTGCGGATTGTAACGTGGGGTGCCGCGCCGGGGTATCAAGACCCCGCGGGCCCACCCGTGGCCGTCGGTTGCCGTCGCTGTCCGGCGGAGTCGCCTACAGGAACTTCCTCGGGTTCACGACCTTGCCGTCGTCCCAGACCTCGAAATGGACGTGCGCGCCGGTCGAGCGGCCGGTCGAGCCTGCCCGGGCCACCACCTGCCCGGCGCGAACCAGGTCGCCGACGTGGACGACCAGCCGCGAATTGTGGGCATAGCGGGTCACGTAACCGTTGCCATGGTCGATCTCGACCACGTTGCCGTAGCCCGAGCGCACGCCCGCGTAGCTGACGACGCCGTCGGCCACCGCCGTCACCGGGTCGCCCACCTGGGCGTGGAAGTCGAGCCCCTTGTGGTACTCGCCGCCGCGGCCGAACGGATCGGCGCGGCGGCCGAAACCGGAGGTGATGTAGCTGTTGGCGATCGGGCTGCGCGAGGGCGTGGCTGCCTGCTCGAGCCTGCGGTTGAACAGCAGCGTCTCCAGCACCGACAGCTGCGCGCCGGAGGCCTTGAACCGGGCGTCCACCTGGTCGATGCCGGCACGCAGCTCGGCGACCGGCATGTCGCTGGCCGCGCCCGCGCCACCGACGCCGACCGGCGCGTTGAAGTCGAACTCGCCGTCGTCGAATTTGCCGGCCTGGGCCAGGCGCTCGCCCAGCGCATTGAGGCGGTTGGCCTGCGCCTGCAGCTCGCCCAGGCGCGCGGCCAGCGCGTTGACCTCGCGCTGCGCCTGGTCGCGGGTTTCGGCCAGCTGCGCCTGCTGCGACGCAGTCTTGCCTTCCAGCCAGGCCAGGCGCGCGCCGGCGGCGCCGGTGCGCAAGCCGGCGCCGAGGGCGACCCCGGCCGCCAGCACCAGCACCAGGGCCAGCGCGGGCCGCTGCATCGCGGCTTCGCGGGCATGGCGGGCGGCGGCATTGCAGCGCGTCCGCAGGTGACTGGCGACTTTGTTGTGTAGAGTCATTCGATGCCTCGTTCTTCCGTTCCGCCCCCATCCCGCCAGGGCAAGCCGCGCGAAGCGCTCGATGCGCTGTTCGTCGCGGGAAACGCCGACCCCCTGCACCGGGCCCTCTGGCTCGATGCGCTGGAACGGCAGTTGCGTCCCCACCTGCCCCCCACGCTGGCCGCGCATGCGCGGTTCGCGAACGTCGACGGTGGCAGGCTGGTGTTCCTCGTCGACTCCCCGGTGTGGAAGGCGCGGTTGCGCCTGTCCTCGGCCGAGCTTCTCGACGCTGCCCGTTCCATCGGGCTGCAATGCAGCGAGGTGGTGGTGAAGGTCGCCACCTCGCCGCGGGAGCCGGTGCCTCCGGCCGCGCGCCGTCCGGTTCCGCTGTCGGCGGCCACGCGCGAAGCGCTGGAGGCGGCCCTGGCGTCGCTGAAGGACGGGTCCTGATGGCCGCTTCGCCGGGGATTTGACGTTCCCGGCGCGACGACCGGGGGCATCGTACCGGTCGAGGCCATGTGAAAAGTTAAGGCGCGGGGTCGTTTCGTTCGTTTTTTGTTAAGAAAATGAACGGGTTGGCCATGCCTGCAGGGCCGACCCATGGTCGGCTACGAGGCGCTGGGGAAAGGAAAAGCCGACCATGGGTCGGCTCTACGGGGTCAGGCGGGGACCGGCCTCAGGCCGTAGGCCGCGGGGGCCGACTGGGCGTCCGGGAAGGTGACTTCTTCCCATGCGGACTGTTCGGCAAGCAGGGCGCGGACCAGCTTGTTGTTCAGGGCATGGCCCGACTTGCGCGCCTCGTAGGCGCCGATGATCGGGTGGCCGGCCACCCGATCATCGGCGCCTACGAGGCGCGCAAGTCG
>DATJDY010000015.1:0-3389 GCA_035497155.1 Luteimonas sp. | reverse complement strand
GTCGTCGTCTGGCTGCGCGATCCGGTCCAGCGCATGGTGTCGCGCCACGAGCACTACCTGCGCGACGTCGAAGCCGGCCGCCCCCTGCAGCGCGTCCACGGCTTGCGGCCGGGGCTGGACCTGGCGGCGTTCATCGAGATCCCGCGCTTCCACAACAGCTGCGCGAAGTACCTCCGCGGCTTCCCGCGCGAACGCATCGCCTGCTTCGGATTTTCAGAGGACATGGCCGAAGGCCTGGCGCGGATGCGGAACCGCCTCGGCCTCGACCTCGGCCCCGCCGTCCGCGAGAACGCCAACCCGTCGAACGCGGGACGCGGCTACGAGATCCCGCCGGCCATCGAGCGCCGGATCATCGCGCTGAACCGGGAAGACCTGCGCCTGTGGCATTGGGCGCGGGAACGCGAGGGCGCGTGAGGTCGATCCCGTAGCGCCGCCGCAGGCGCGCGATGTCCCGCGCCAGCAGCAGGCGCGCCAGCAAGCGCCCCGGCGCCCAGGGTCGCGGCGGCCGGTAACTGCCCTCGAAGACGCGCTCGTAGGCGCGCGGCTCCCGCGCTTGCCCGGCAAGCGGCTCGAGGTGCAGGAATCCGAGGACGCGCGCGACCGTGCCTTGCGGATCCGCCGCGAGTTCGTCGCTGCGCAACAGCAGCACCTGCTCGCGGGGAAAGCGCAGGAACAGCGCGTCGAGTTGCCGCGAGTAACGGCCGCGCGCGAGATAGGACCAGCGGCGCAACGGGGAGTCCCGCGAAAAGTCGTCGCGATGCCCATGCAGGCGCAACGCTTCGCCGGCGATCGCCGCCCACAGCGGCCAGGTGTCCTGGCCGCGGCCGCGCTCCATGAAGTATTGCGAGATCGCGCGCTCCACGGGATCGCGCAGCAGCAGCACCCAGCGCATCGCGGGGTTGTAGCGCGCCACCCGCTCGACCAGCCGCGGATGGAACACGGTGATCGGCGTCGCGTCGCCGAACGTGCCCGGCGCCTGCCAGTCGGCGAAGTGCGCCGCGAACCGCGCATCGATGTCCGCGGACGTCCACGCATCGTCGAAATCCGGCGCGTCGAAGACATGCGCTTCCTTGCGCGCCGGCAAGCGGAGGTGCGGATGCGCGGACAGGTAGCTCGCCAGCGCCGACGTTCCCGCCTTCTGCATGCCGCCCAGCAGGAAGCGGACGCGTGGCTCAGCCATGGCCGGCGGGAGCCGCCTCGATCTCGATGCGCGCGGGCATGGGGAACAGGCCGGTGAATTGCTCGCGGCAATCGTCGACGATCTCGAACGAGAGTCCGGAGTCGAAGCGGCTCAACACGCGCGCATGGTCCGGGCCGGGCGCCAGGACGAGGCGCAGCCGCACGCGATAGACGCCGCGCTGCAGGTTCGCATCGAAACCCACGCGGAGCCGCAGCCTGCCGTCTCCGCTGCGCGCGGGCAGGCGGATGCGACGTCCGGTCAGCGGGACGCCGCGCTGGTCGAGCACGTCGACGACGCAGCATGCGCCCTCGAGTCCCGGATCCGCGAACAGGTCCACGACGATGTCGAGCGGTGCGCCGTGGCGCAGCGCGAGATGCCCGACGCCGTCGGCCAACCGCGCCGCGAGGATCGCGCCGTCCTCCGAACCGAATCCCTGCTCGGTGCGGACGAGTCCCGCTGCGTCGGCCCTGGCGCGCTCGTGGATCTGGAACAGGTACTGCTCGATCACGTCCTCGGGCAGGCCCTGCATCGTGACATGGCCTGCATCGAGCAGGATCGCGCGCTGGCAGAACGCGCGCACCGCGTTGAGGTCGTGCCCGACGAAGAGCAGCGTGGTGCCGCGCCGCAGGATTTCCTCGATCCGCGTCATGGCCTTCGCCTGGAATGCCGCGTCGCCCACCGCAAGCGCTTCGTCGACGATCAGGATGTCGGGATCGGTATGCACCTGGACCGCGAACGCGAGGCGCACGGCCATGCCGGAACTGTAGGCCTTGACCGGTTCGTCGATGAAGTCGCCGATGTCGGCGAAGGCCACGATCGCATCCATCCGCTCGCGGATCTGTTGCGGCGTCAGCCCGAGGATGGCGGCGTTCACGCGCACGTTCTCGCGGCCCGTCAGCTCGAGGTTGAAGCCCGAGCCCAGCTCAAGCAGCGCGGCGATCCGACCGTCGACGCGTACGGTTCCTGCGGTGGGCGGCAGCACGCCGGCGATGATCTGCAGCAGCGTGCTCTTGCCGCTGCCGTTGAGGCCGATGATGCCCAGCGCCTCGCCACGATCGAGGCGGAAGCTCACGCCATGCAGCGCTTCGTGGCGATGGAGTCGCGCTTCGGCCTGGTGCCGGAGGCGACGCGACAAGGCCGGCCACCAGCGCATCCAGCCGGCGGCCCGCTGCAGCAGCGGCACCCACAGGCGGCTTGCGGGCGTGGCCCAGAGGAAATAGGTCTTGCCGACGCCGTCGACTTCCAGCGCAGGCCTGTTGGGGGCATCCATCCGCGGATTGTAGCGAAGCGGCGGCCATGCCAAAAAAAACGGGCGGCCCGGAGGCCGCCCGCGTGTAACGCGTCAGTGGAACGCCAGGATCAGTCGGCGTTGTTGACGTTGGTGTTGATGTCACCGCCGGCGCCGTTGCGCAGGAAGTTCTGGACTTCCATGTTGCCGACTTCGCCGGTGATGGTCAGGCGACGCTTGGCGGTCACGCCCGTGGCGCCGTTGGCGGTGCAGGCACCCATCGAACCGGTCAGGCCCTTGGCGGCGTTGCCGTTCTCGATGTCGCCCGAGGTCAGCAGGATCGACTTGCCGGCGCCCATGTTGAAGGTCACCGAGTTGCCGGCGGTGCCGTCGTCGCAGATGCCGTCGATCGTGAACAGGCCGGCCGTGGTCGAGCTGTTCGTGATGCGCAGGTACGAGACCTGGGCAGCGTTGCTCGCCGGGTTGAAGTGCCACACCTTCTTGACCGCGCCGTTGTACATCATCGCCAGCAGCTTGTTGGTGCTGTCGGTGAAGGCCGGGGAGTCGGTCTTGGTCGCCTGCTTGACCGTCAGCGTCGCGCCGATCACCTGGTCGTCGATGATGGTGTCATCGTCGGACTGGAAGCAGATGTACGGGCTGGCGTTGAGGTTGGCAGCCGTGGTGGTGGCCGGGATCGAAGCCGACAGGTGGTCGGCCGCAACCGTCGCGGCGATCGTGGTGCCGCTGCCGTCGCACGCGGCGACGCTCTGCAGGCTCACCGAACCGCCATTGGCGGTCAGGAACGCGCCGAAATCGGTGCCGGTGATCTTGAGCGGCGCCGTGGCAACCGCCGGGTCGAGGCCCAGCACGTTGGTCAGGGTCGGCTCGAGCGAGACGGCAACCTTGCCCGCGTTGTACAGGGTGGTGTCGGCCAGGTTGACCGAACCGTCGCTGCTGAAGCGGTGCTTGGCGCTGTCGGAA
>DATJDY010000014.1:0-2492 GCA_035497155.1 Luteimonas sp. | reverse complement strand
GGCCAGACCACGACCCAGTGGCCGTTTTGCACCTGCTTGATGCGCATCAGGTCGTCGCCGAAGTTGCCGGCGCCGTTGAAGCGCAGCTTGCCCTGCACGGTGTCGACCTTGTTCGCTTTCAGCCACGCGCCGATGGCCTTGTCGTCCAGACTCCTGGTGGCGGTGACGCCGGCCTCGAGGATCTGCCAGGCGGTGTACGAGGCCGCGGCCTGGGTCTCGACCGCGGTGTCCGTGAAGCCGGCCTTGGCCGCACGCTCGCGGTACAGCTTGACGAATTCGGCCGCGCCGAAGTTCGACGTGAACGGCGGCTGGGCCTCGAAGATCGTCACCGACAGCGCGTTCTTCGCCTCCGGCAACGCCACCAGCTGGGCCGGCGAGGGGTAGAGGTAGAAGTGCTGCGGCGGCACGTAGTCGATCTTCTTCATCGCGTCGAGCAGCAGGTTGCCGTCCAGGCCGATCGCGCCGACCCAGACGAAGTCGGGTTTGGCGTCCTTGATGCGGTTGGCGATCGGGCCGAAGTCGCGGTTGCCGAAGTCCCATTCGAGGAACAGCACCTCCTCGAGTCCGCGCTTCTTCATCACCTCGCGTGCGCCCTGCGTCATGAAGTGGATCGACGGGAACTTGCTGGTCACGACCGCGATCCGTTTCGGCGGCCTGGGCGATGCGGCGAGCGCGTCGAACAGCGTGTTCGGCACCGTCGTCGCCGGCTCCGAGCCGAGCGACCAGGCCGGGAACTGCAGGTCGTACTTGGCGAGCGACGGCACGCCGAGCGTGTGATGCACAAGCACCTTGTTGTAGCGCTGCGCCACGCCCATCGCCGACAGGATCGCACCGGTCGCGTAGGGGCCCATCAGCAGGTCGACCTTGTCGGCGGTGACGAGCTGCTCGTAGAGCGTGCGCGCCAGGTCGGCCTTGGACTGGTCGTCCTTCACGATCCATTCGACCGGCCGGCCGAGCCAGCCGCCGCGCTTGTTGACCTGCTCGATGTAGATGTCGCCGACGAGTTTGTGGATCTGCGCGGTGGCCGACAGCGGCCCGGTGAGCGCCAGCGTGCTGCCGACGCGGATCGGTGCGCCCGCCGGCTGCGCGAAGGCGAGCCCGGACAGGCCGAGCAGCGTGGCCGCGACCGCGCTGCGGCGCGAAAGGTTCAGGGTGTTCATGGGCGAGTCTCCTTGCGGGTTGATCTGGAACGAGAACGCGAAATCAGTCGACCTGGGCGCCGGAGCGCTTCACCAGCTCGGCCCATTTGGCGAGCTCGGCCTGGTTGAACGGCAGCATCTCCTCGGCGCGCATCGCGCGCGGCTCCACGCCCTGCGTGCGCAGGCGCGCCGCCACGTCGGGCTGGCCGAGCGCGGCCGCGGCGGCGCCGCGCAGTTGCGCCAGCACCGTCGGCGGCGTCGCGGCGGGCGCATACAACATGAACCAGGCGACGAGGTCGAAGTCCTTGATGCCTTGCTCCATCAAGGTCGGCACGTCGCTCGCGGCGCCGCTGCGCAGCGCGCCGCTGGCGCCGAGCGCGCGCAGCTTGCCGGCCTTGATCTGCGGCATCACCGCGGCCGGGTGGTAGAACATGAAGTCGGTCTGCGCCGCCATCACGCTCGTCATCGCCGCGGCGCCTTCCTTGTACGGCACGTGGATCATCTTGCCGCCCAGCCGCTGCGCCAGCAGCTCGCCGGCGAGGTGGCCCGAGGTGCCGTTGCCGGCCGACGCGAAGGTCAGGCCCTCGGGGCGCGCCGCCAGCGCGGCGAGATCCTTCAGCGACTTCACGGAGGAGTCCGCCGCGACCACCAGCAGGGTCGGCGTGTAGCCGACGAAGGCGAGCGGCGCGAAATCGTGCAGCGTGTCGTAGGGCAGCTTGCGGAACAGCGCCGCGTTGATCGCATGCGTGCCGACGGTGCCCATCACCAGGGTCTTGCCGTCGGGCGCGGACTTGGCCACCTGGTCGGTGCCCATCGATCCGCCCGCGCCGGCGCGGTTGTCCACCACCACGATGCGGTGCAGGTTCTTGCCGAGCGCCTCGGCGACGATGCGCCCGACCGTGTCGGTGGTCGTGCCGGGCCCGAACGGCACGATCATCCTGATCGGGCTGGTGTCTTGGGCGTGGGCGTGGCCGGTCAGCGCGAGCAGCCCGGCCAGCAGGCTGGCCGAGAATGCGCGGCGGCGGGTCGAGGAGGTCGGGTGGTTCATGCGGCGGCTCCGGAGCGGATCGGGTTCAGGGAGTTGCGGATCTCTTCGTTGTGCTCGCCCAGCGTGGGCGGCGCGCGCACCTCGAGGGCGCGCTGGCCGTCGAAGGACACCGGCGAGCGCACCGTGCGAAACCGTCCCATCACCGGGTGCTCGGCCGTGGCCATCAGCTCCAGGTGTTTGGCCTGCGGGTCGTCGAGCGCTTCGCGGGTGTCGTACATCGGCGCGTGCGGCACGTCGGCGCGCTCCAGCCGCGTGCACCATTCGGCGCGCGAGCGGCGCGAAATCGTGCAGCGTGTCGTAGGGCA
>DATJDY010000013.1:0-3490 GCA_035497155.1 Luteimonas sp. | reverse complement strand
GGCTGCCGCTGTGGCGCTGGCTGGCCGGCGACCGCGCGGTGTCGCTGCCGGTGCCGATGATGAACATCATCAACGGCGGCGCGCACGCCGACAACAACGTGGACCTGCAGGAATTCATGGTCCTGCCGGTCGGCTTCGATTCGTTCTCCGAGGCGCTGCGCGCGGGCACGGAAGTGTTCCATTCGCTCAAGTCGGTGCTGAAGGCGCGCGGCCTGTCCACCGCGGTCGGCGACGAGGGCGGCTTCGCGCCGGACCTGCGCAGCAACGAGGAGGCGCTGGAGACGATCCTGGAAGCGATCGGCAAGGCCGGTTACCACGCGGGCGAGGACATCCTCCTCGGCCTCGACGTGGCCTCGAGCGAGTTCTTCGAGAACGGCAAGTACCACCTCACCGGAGAGGGCAAGCGCCTGACCAGCGAGCAGTTCGCCGACTTCCTCGGCAACTGGGTCGCGCAGTACCCGATCGTCACGATCGAGGACGGCATGGACGAGGGCGACTGGGACGGCTGGAAGCTGCTCACCCGCCAGCTCGGCGACAAGGTGCAGCTGGTCGGCGACGATCTGTTCGTGACCAACCCGCGCATCTTCAAGGAGGGTATCGAGCAGGGCGTGGCCAACGCGATCCTGATCAAGGTCAACCAGATCGGCACGCTGACCGAGACGCTCGAGGCGATCGCGATGGCGGATGCCGCGGGCTACGCGGCAGTCGTCTCGCACCGTTCCGGCGAGACCGAGGACACCACGATCGCCGACATCGCCGTCGCGACGACCGCCACGCAGATCAAGACCGGCTCGCTGTGCCGCAGCGACCGCGTGGCGAAGTACAACCAGCTGCTGCGCATCGAGGAAGCGCTGGGCGCGCAGGCGCGCTACGCCGGCCGCGACGCCTTCGTTTCGCTGCGCCGCTGAGCGGCGCGACGGAACCCATGCGCGGCCTGCGGATCGTCCTGCTGCTGTTGCTGGTCCTGCTGGGCTGGCTGCAATACCGGCTCTGGTTCGGCAGCGGCGGCGAGCGCGAGGTCGCGCAGCTGCAGGCGCAGGTCGCGCGCCAGCGCCACGACAACACCGGCCTGCAGCAGCGCAACGATGCGCTGGCGGCGGAAGTCGAGGACCTGAAGTCCGGCGAAGCCGCGGTCGAGGAGCGGGCACGCAACGAACTGGGGATGATCAAGCCCGGCGAAACTTTCTATCGCGTGATCGAGCCGCAGCAGGCTCCCGCGCCGGCCGACGCCAGCGCCCGGCCGGACGGGGCCGCAAGCGCGGATCCCGCCGCCACCGGCGATGGCGACGGCGCCGCGCCTCCCGCGGAGCCATCGCAATGACGTGGGTCGTCGTGCCCGCTGCCGGCCGCGGCGCGCGCTTCGGCGCCGACGTCCCGAAGCAGTACCTCGAGGTGGATGGCGAGCCGCTGATCGCGCATGCGCTGCGTGCGCTGCTGTCGCATCCCGGCGTCGAGGGCGCGGTGGTCGCACTGGCCGCCGGCGACGACGCGTGGCCGGGCTGGACGGAATTCGAGGGCAAGCCGGTGCGCACCTGCATCGGCGGCGCCAGCCGCGCGGCTTCCGTGCTCGCGGGTCTGGAGACCTTGCCCGACGACGTGCGTGCCGACGATTTCGTACTCGTGCACGACGCGGCGCGCCCGAACCTGGCGAAGGACGACCTGTCGGTGCTGCTCGAGCGCGGCCGCGCCGATCCCGTCGGGGCGATCCTGGCCGCGCCGGTGCGCGACACGCTGAAGCTCGCGGGAGACGACGGCGGCATCGACGGCACGCGCCCGCGCGAGCGCCTGTGGCGCGCGTTCACGCCGCAGCTGTTCCGCCGCCTGCAACTCGCGCGGGCGCTGCAGGCAGCGCTCGCCGAGGGCGGGGAACCCACCGACGAATCGATGGCGATGGAACGGCAGGGCGCGCGTCCGTTGCTGGTCGAAGGCAGCGAAGCGAACCTGAAGGTGACCACGCCCGCCGACCTGGCGTATTTCCGCTTCCTCCGGAGCCAGCAGGGATGAACGACGTGCGCATCGGCCACGGTTTCGACGTGCACGCGTTCGGGGGCGGCGACCACGTCATGCTCGGTGGCGTGCGCGTGCCGCACGCGCGCGGCGTGCTTGCGCACAGCGATGGCGACGTCGCCGTCCACGCGTTGTGCGACGCGATGCTCGGCGCGCTCGCGCTGGGCGACATCGGCCGCCATTTCCCGCCGTCGGACGCGCGCTGGAAAGACGCCGACAGCCTGGTGTTCCTGCGCCATTGCAACGGCCTGCTGCGCGAGCGCGGCTGGCGCGTGGGCAACGCCGACGTCACGATCGTGTGCGAGGCGCCGAAGGTCGGCCCGCACGTCGAGGCGATGCGCGCCGTGCTCGCCGATGCGCTTGGGGCGGATGTCGATGCCGTCAGCGTCAAGGCCACGACCACCGAGCGGCTCGGCTTCACCGGCCGCGGCGAGGGCATCGCCGCGCACGCCGTGTGCCTGCTCGTCCGCGCGACGGCGTGACCGCCTCGCTCCCGCAGGCGCACGGCGCGCCGGTGTTGTCGGCGCGGATCCGCGTCGCGCCCGAGGATTTCCGCGTCGACGAGATCGACGGCTTCGAGGCCGAGGGCAGCGGCGAACACCTGCTGCTCACGATCGAGAAGCGCGGCATGAACACCGCCTTCGCCACGAAACTCCTCGCGCAGTGGGCCGGCATCGACGAAGCCGGGATCGGCTACGCCGGGCTCAAGGACCGGCACGCGGTGACGGTCCAGCGTTTCAGCGTGCACCTGCCGCGCCGGGTCGCGCCCGACACCGCGTTGCTCGAACAGCACGAAGGCCTGCGGGTGATCGCCGCGGCTTGGCATTCGCGCAAGCTTCCGCGCGGCGCGCTGGCCGGGAACCGCTTCGTGTTGCGCCTGCGCGAAGTGATGGGCGATCGCGACGCCGTGGAGGCGCGGTTGCAGGCGATCGCAGCAAGTGGCGTGCCCAACTATTTCGGCGAACAGCGTTTTGGCCGCGAGGGCGACAACGTCGCCAACGCGCTGGCGATGTTCGGCGGCCGGCGCATGCCGAGGGCGCAGCGCACGCACCTGCTGTCGGCCGCGCGCTCGCAACTGTTCAATCGGGTGCTCGCCGCGCGGGTGGAGGCGGGCACCTGGGACGCGGCGCTCGACGGCGCAGTGTGGATGCTGGACGGAAGCCGCAGCGTCTTCGGCCCGTTGCCGTTCGACGATGCGCTAGCCGCGCGCCTCGCCGCATTCGACATCCATCCCAGCGCGCCGCTGTGGGGTCGCGGGGAGTTGCGCAGCAACGGTGCAGCGCTGGCACTGGAACTCGCGGCGCTCGCCGATCCGGAGTCGCTCGCGTTGCGCGCAGGACTGGAGGCCGCGGGGCTGAAGCAGGAACGGCGCGCCACGCGCCTGCAGCCGCGCGAACTGGCGTGGGAGTGGCCGGCGCACCCGGCGCAAGAGCCGGCAACGCTCGAGCTGCGCTTCGAATTGCCGCCGGGGGCCTACGCCACC
>DATJDY010000012.1:0-5809 GCA_035497155.1 Luteimonas sp. | reverse complement strand
GAGCACGATCAGCGCGGAGGCGGTCTTGTGCCGGCGCAGCGTGGAGAGGATGGGGCGCAGTTCCATGTGGATTCTCCGGAAAGGGGCGCGTTACTGCGACTTGAGCTGCATCGCGGGCGTGACCTGGCAGGCCTGCCACGCGGGCACGAGGCCGGCGAGCACGCTGGCGACGATGGCGATCACGAAGGTGGTCGCGAGCATGGGCACGTCCAGGTGGATCAGGTCGCTGAAGCCCGTCGGCTGCTGGCGGATCCCCCACAGGCCGAGCCAGGCCAGGCCGAGCCCGAGGAGGCCGCCGGCGAGCCCGACCGTGCCGGCTTCGACCAGGCATTGCGCGAAGATCGCGCGGCGCGAGGCGCCGAGCGCGCGGCGGACACCGATCTCGCTGGAGCGGCGCAGGAACTTCGCGAGCAGCAGGCCGACGGTGTTGAGCAGGCATACCAGCAGGAAGCCGAACGCGAGCCACACCTGCATGCGCACGTCGCTGGGCACCACCTTCTGATAATCGAGCCACGCCATCACGTTGCGCAGCCGCACGTTGGTCGGGCGCTGGAAGCGACCGTTGGCGCGCTGCTGGTCGGAATAGTTGCGCAGGTACTGCAGGTACTCGTCCGCCTTCGCCGGCGACTCGAGTTCCACCCAGTACTGGATCCAGGTGCAGGGCGCGTTGACGCCGGTCTCGCCTTCCGGATCTTCGCTGTTCGAATTGTCCCAGCAGTTCATGTTGCCGTTGCGCTCCAGCTTCAGGTCGCGCGAGGTCGAGAACGGGAGGTAGGCCAGTTCCGGCTCGCCGAAGCGGTTGGAGGTGACGTCGTAGAACTTCGGCGCGGGGCGCCACTTGTCCAGGACGCCGACCACGCGCATGTCGTTGCCGTTCATGCGGATCGTCTTGCCGACGCTGTTGGCGCCGCCGAACACCTTGTCGTTGAGTTCCTTCGCGATCACGACGACGCGGTCGCGGCGCTGGTCCTCGGTGGCGCTCCAGCCGCCGCCGTAGAGGAACGGCGTTTCGAACATGGCGAAGAAGTCGGCGCTGTTGTAGCGCGCGTCGACGTAGAACGGGTCCAGGCCCGCCTTCTGCGGTTCCACGGCGACGCTGCCGCCGGTCATCATCGCCTGGCGCAGGCCGTGCTTCTGCCGCAGCAGCTCCTCGGCGTCGTAGCGGGTGAACTGGTCCTCGGGCTCCTCGCCCGCGGTGTAGCCGTTCATGGTCGCGGGGTCGAGCTGCGGCGTGAACAGCCGGTCGCTCTTCTGCGGGATCGGATCGCCGGACAGCACGTGGAAGATGGTCAGCGTGGTCATGCTCGCGCCGATGCCCAGCGCGATCGCCAGCACCATCAGCGCGGTCAGCACCTTGTTGCGCCGGAAGCTGCGCAAGGCGAGATCGAAGTAGTAGGCGAACATGATGGGTGCTCCTCAGCCCTGCGTTTCGGCCAGCGACACGGACGCGAGGCGGCTCAGGCTCGGCTCGACGCTGAGGTCGGTGGCCATGCCGTCGACGATGTGCACGTTGCGCTGCGCGCGCGCGGCGAGCTCCGGGTCGTGGGTCACCATGACGATGGTCGTGCCCTTGGCGTTGATGTCCTCGAGCAGTTCCATCACGCCGCGCGCCATCTGCGAGTCCAGGTTGCCGGTGGGCTCGTCGGCGAGCAGCAGGCGCGGCGTGCCGGCGAGCGCGCGGGCGATCGCGGCGCGCTGCTGCTGGCCGCCCGACAGCTCGGCCGGGAAGTGCTTCATGCGCGAGGACAGGCCGACCTGGCCCAGCGCCTCGTCGATGCGGCGCTTGCGCTCGGCCGCGTTCATGCCGCGGTAGCGCAGCGGCACGTCGCAGTTGTCGAACAGGTTGAGGTCGGGGATCAGGTTGAAGCTCTGGAAAATGAAGCCGATCTTCTGGTTGCGCAGCTTCGAGCGCGCATCGTCGGACAGGCCGCTGACGTCCTGGTCGTCGAGCAGGTAGGTGCCGCCGGTGAACGTCTCCAGCAGGCCCGCGATGTTGAGGAACGTGGTCTTGCCCGAACCCGAGGGGCCGGTGACCGCGACGAATTCGCCTTCGCGCACGTGCAGGTCCAGCGCGCGCAGGGCGTGCGTCTCGACGAGTTCGGTGCGGTAGACCTTGCTGACCTGGCGCATCTCGAGCATGGGGAAATCCTCTTGGGGGTGCGTGTTTCGCTGGTTCGGGGAAATGTCAGTTGATGACGACGCGTTCGGCGTCGCCGAACAGGTCGCTGCCGGAGACGACGATGCGGTCGCCTTCCTTCGCGCCGGAGACGATCTCGACCGCGCCGAGGCTGCTGGCCCCGGTCTGGATGGGACGCTTGACCGCGGTGTCGCCATCCATGACGTAGGCGCTGGTGCCGCCACCCTGCTCCAGGAACGGGCCGCGATCGACCATCAGCACGTTGCGGCGGGTGTCGAGCAGGATCCGCGCGGACAGGCGCTGGTTCTGGCGCAGGCCCGGCGGCTGCTTGTCCTTGAAGCGCAGGCGCGCGACGACTTCACCGTTCACGACTTCCGGCGATACCGCGGCGACTTCGCCCGGGAACGGCTGGCCGGCCCCGCTGGTGAGCTGCGCGGGCATGCCGATGCCGAGGTCGCGCGCGAAGCTCTCGGGCACCTTGATCTCGACTTCGAACTTCGACAGGTCGACGACGCCCAGGATCGGCGCGTTGATCGCGACGTTGGCGCGCTGCGCCACCTGTACCTGGCCGACCTGGCCGTCGAACGGCGCGCGCAGCGTCAGCGCATCGACCTGGCGCTGCACTTCGACGACGACTTCGCGCTGGCGGTCGGCGAGCAGGCGCTTGTTGCGGATGTCCAGGCCGGCGCCCTTCGACTGCAGGCCGAAGTCCTGCTGCGCGTGCTGCAGGCCGATGTCGGCGCTCTTCAGCGCGTCCTCGGAGCGGGCCACGTCGACCTGCGCGACGGCGCCGCCTTCGTAGGCCTTGCGGTTGCGCTCGAGGTCGCGCGCCGCGGCCTGCCGGGTGATCTGGGCCTGGTCGAGCGCCTTCCGCGCACTTGACCGCGCGAGGTCGGCGTCGAGCGCGGCGCGGCTGGCCTCGGCCTCGACGCTGGCAAGCGTGGCTTCCTCCTGCGCGAGCTTGCTGCGCAGCTCGGGGCTGTCGATCTCGGCGAGCGCGTCGCCCTGCTTCACCACGTCGCCGGCCACGACCTTGAGCGTGACCGTGCCGCCGGCGATCGCGTACAGCGTGGGGCTGTTGGCCGCGATGACCCGTCCGTCGGCGGAGATGTCGCGGACCAGGTCGCCGCGCTTGACCTCGGCGATGCGTACCCGCGAGGCGTCGAACGAACGGCTGCCCGCCGCCCAGCCCGAAACGAGCCAGGCGGCGAGCAGCAGCACGCCCACCGCGATGCCGCCCACGACGAGGGTCTGGCGGCGCTTGCGGTTGCGCTGGGTGGCGCCGGTGGCGACGGGGCGGTCCTGGCCGGCGGTGTCGCGGATGCTCATGGGGTTCCTGTGGCTGCTGCGGTCCTGCCTGTTCCAAAGCAGGATGCGTGCCAAGCCCAAAGCGTTGCCGCCACTGGGATTTTTTTTGCGGACAGGGTGTCCGGTGTCCGCCGGACACGTCCGGCGGACGGCCCGGGCGGCTAAACTGGCCCGCCCAGCCCCAGGAGAGCCGGTCCATGTGCGGAATCGTCGGTGCGATCGCGGATCGCGACGTGGTGCCGGTCCTGATCGAGGGCCTCAAGCGCCTCGAGTACCGGGGCTACGACTCCGCGGGCATCGCCGTGGTCGATGGCAACGATGTCCGCCGCGTGCGCCGCACCGGCCGCGTCGCCGAGATGGAGGCGGCCGCCGAGGCCGAGCACTTCCATTCGCGCCTGGGCATCGGCCACACCCGCTGGGCGACGCACGGCGGCGTGACCGAGGGCAACGCGCACCCGCACATCAGCCATGGCGAGCTGGCGCTGGTCCACAACGGCATCATCGAGAACCACGAGGCGCAGCGCGAGCGGTTGCAGGCGCTGGGCTATTCCTTCGAGTCGCAGACCGACACCGAGGTCATCGCGCACCTGATCCACCACTACCGCGCGCAGGGGCTGTCGCTGCTGCAGGCGCTGCAATCGGCGGTGCGCGAGTTGCATGGCGCCTATGCGCTCGCGGTGATCGACAAGCGCGACCCGGACCGCATGGTCGCCGCGCGCATGGGCTGCCCGCTGCTGCTGGGCCTGGGCGACGGCGAGAACTTCATCGCCTCCGACGTGTCGGCGATCGTGACATCGACGCGTCGCGTGATCTTCCTCGAGGAAGGCGACACCGCGGAACTGACCCGCGATGCGGTGCATGTGTTCGACGCGTCCGGCGCGCCGGCGCAGCGCGAGGTGCACGTGTCCGACGTGTCGCTCGCCTCGCTGGAGCTGGGCCCGTACCGGCACTTCATGCAGAAGGAAATCCACGAGCAGCCGCGCGCGATCGCCGACACGATCGAGGCGCTGATCGACAACGCGGCCTTCGGACCGGAGCTGTTCGGCGATCGCGATGGCACGGTGTTGCGCGACATCGCGTCGGTGCAGATCCTCGCCTGCGGCACGAGCTACTACGCGGGCCTGACCGCGCGCTACTGGATCGAGGCGCTGGCCGGCATCCCGTGCGCGGTCGACATCGCGAGCGAATACCGCTACCGCCAGGTCGTCGCGAACCCGAAGCAGCTGGTGGTGACGATTTCGCAGTCCGGCGAAACGCTGGACACGATGGAGGCGCTGAAGTACGCGAAGGCGCAGGGCCAGGACCGCACGCTGTCCATCTGCAACGTGCCGGAAAGCGCGATCCCGCGCGCGAGCAGGCTCGTGTATTACACCCGCGCCGGCGCCGAGATCGGCGTGGCCTCGACCAAGGCCTTCACCACCCAGCTGGTGGCGCTGTTCACGCTCGCGGCAACGCTGGCCAAGCTGCGCGGCGGCCTCGACGACGCACGCGAGGCGGAACTGCTCGATGCGATGCGCCACCTGCCCGGCGACGTGCAGCATGCGCTGAACCTCGAGCCGCAGATCGTCGCCTGGGCGGAGATGTTCGCCCCGAAGGAGCACGCGCTGTTCCTCGGCCGCGGCGTGCACTAC
The DNA here is from genome assembly GCA_035497155.1 of Luteimonas sp. Classification (GTDB taxonomy): domain Bacteria; phylum Pseudomonadota; class Gammaproteobacteria; order Xanthomonadales; family Xanthomonadaceae; genus Cognatiluteimonas. Next base: position 733 of record DATJDY010000012.1, on the reverse strand, counting down.
CCGATCGCGCTCGAGGGCGCGCTCAAGGAAATCTCGTACATCCACGCCGAGGCCTATCCGGCCGGGGAGCTCAAGCACGGGCCGCTGGCGCTGGTCGACGCCGAGATGCCGGTGGTGGTGATCGCGCCGAACGACGCGCTGCTGGAGAAGGTGAAATCCAACATCCAGGAAGTGCGCGCGCGCGGCGGCGAGATGTTCGTCTTCACCGACGCCGACAGCAACTTCGGCGCCTCCGAGCAGGTCCACGTGATCCGCACCCCGCGCCACGTCGGCATCCTCTCGCCGGTGGTGCACGCGATCCCGGTGCAGCTGCTCGCCTACCACGCCGCGCTGGCGCGCGGCACCGACGTCGACAAGCCGCGCAACCTCGCGAAGTCGGTCACGGTCGAATAGCCGTGGCCGCGGCGCCGGCCGCGGATGGGGTGTGACATTAAAGTTGGGACAGATAACAAAATAGTTTGGACAGGTGACATTAAAGTTGGGATAGTGGTGCCAGCCTAGGAAAAGGCAGTGCGCCATGGCTGCGTACCCCAAGACTGAGCGTCGGATCAAAGAAGGGCGCGGGCAAGGCTCAGGTGCTGCATACGTCCCGTGGATTCACGTCCGGGACTTCTCCTCGCAAGGGATGGTCAGCCGCTTCCGGAGTTGGAAGAGCGGCCGGACGATTCAGTGCCTGTCGTCCCTAGAGACATCCTTCGCTTATCTCCTCGAGTGGTCGGACGCGGTTCTGGAC
>DATJDY010000011.1:0-32800 GCA_035497155.1 Luteimonas sp. | reverse complement strand
CCATGCGCTTGAGCGTGACGGGCACGAGCACGCCGGCCAGCGCCGCGAAGAACAGGTTGATCGTCAGCGCGCTGGCGATCACCAGCGCCAGCGGCCACTCGCCGAACCACAGCCAGACGATCGAGCCGAGCACGGTGCCGAGCGCGAGGCCGTTGAGCAGCGCGACGCGCACTTCCTTCCAGATCAGCACCTGCACGTTGGATGCGCCGAGCTGGCCGAGCGCGAGGCCGCGGATCACCAGCGCCAGCACCTGGGTGCCGGCGTTGCCGCCCATGCCGGCGACGATCGGCATCAGCACCGCGAGCGCGACGATGTGCGCGATCGTGCCCTGGAACTGGCCGACCACCGACGCCGCGAGGAACGCGGTGCCGAGGTTGATGCCGAGCCACAGCAGGCGACGATTCGTAGCGCGGCGCACGGGCGAGAACAGGTCCTCGTCCTCGTCCAGGCCGGCCGCGCCGAGGGCCTGGTGCTCGGCCTACTCGCGGATAATGTCGACGACGTCGTCGATGGTGATACGGCCCAGCAGGATGTTGTTGTCGTCGACGACCGGCGCGGAGATCCAGTCGTGGTCGGAGAACATGCGCGCGACGCTCTCGTCGGTCTCGCCGACGTCGATCGCCGGCTGCTCGTCGTCGAGCAGGGCGTTGATCGGCGTGTTCGCGTCGTGCGTCAGCAGTGCCTGCAGCGCGATCCGGCCGAGGTACTGGTGGCGGCGGCTGACCACGTACAGGTGGTCGGTGTGGTCGGGCAGCTCGCCACGCAGGCGCAGGTAGCGCAGCACCACGTCGACGGTGGTGTCGGTGCGCACCGTCACCACGTCCGGGTTCATCAGGCGGCCGGCGGTGTCTTCAGGATACGACAGCACCTGCTCGAGGCGCTCGCGGTTCTCGCGGTCCATCGAGCGCAGGACCTCGTCGATGACCGCCTCGGGCAGGTCCTCGACCAGGTCGGCGAGATCGTCGATGTCGAGGTCCTCGACCGCGGCCACGATCTCGTCGGGGTCCATGTCGGCGATCAGGCCCTCGCGGACCTCGTCGCCCACGTGCAGCAGCACCTCGCCGTCGTCCTCGGGATCGACCAGGCCCCAGACGACGTTGCGCTCGCCCGGCGGCAGCGACTCGAGCAGGTTGCCGATCTCGGCCGCCGACAGCGTGTTGACCAGGCGCTTCACCGGGCCCAGCCGTCCGCTGTCGAGCGCGTCCGACAGCAGTCGCAGCTGGCGCGCGGTCTTGTCGTGGCGGACGGCTTCGGCCATGGCGCTCCCTGGCAGGGTCGGCGGTCGCGGCCACGAGGGGCGCGACGTGATTACGCGTTCATGGCGCCATTATCGCCCCATTTGCATCGCCGTTGGGCGCCGTCTTCTGCATCCATGCCTCGATCCCGGCCCGGTCGCGCGCGCGCAGCAGCGTCGGCAAGCGGGCGCGCAGCGCGCCGAGGTCGCAAGCGCGGATCGCGCGCCGCACCTCGAGCAGGGTCGACGGGTGCAGGCTGAATTCCTCCAGCCCGAGCGCGAGCAGCAGCGGCGCGAAAACCGCGTCGCCGGCCATCTCGCCGCACACCGCCACCGGCTTGCCGCGTGCGCGGCCCAGCCGGATCACGTCGTGCAGGAGGCGGATCACGGCCGGATGCAGCGGGGAATACATGTGGGCGAGCGCGTCGTTGTTGCGGTCCACCGCGAGCAGGTACTGGACCAGGTCGTTGGTGCCGATGGACAGGAAGTCGAGCGCGTCGATGAAGCCGGGCAGGGCGATCGCCGCCGCCGGCACCTCGATCATCGCGCCGAGCGGGATCGTGTCGGCGACCTCGTGGCCCGCCGCGCGTGCTTCGTCCATCGCGGTGCGGAGCAGGGCGCGCACCTCCAGCACTTCCTCGCGGCTGGTCACCATCGGCACCAGCACGCGCACCGGGCCGTAGCCGGAGGCGCGGGCGATCGCGCGCAGCTGGGTGGCGAACAGCGCGCCGCGCGACAGCGACAGGCGCACGCCGCGCAGGCCCAGCGCGGGGTTCGGCTCGCCCTCCAGGACCAGTCCGGTGCGGTCGGCCTTGTCGGCGCCCAGGTCGAGGGTGCGGATCGTGGCGGTGCGGCCGGTCATGCCCAGCACCGCGTCGCGGTAGGCGCGGAACTGCGCGTCCTCGTCGGGTAGCGTGGTGCTGCCGAGGAACAGGAATTCGGTGCGGTAAAGGCCCACGCCGGCGGCGCCCAGGGCGTGCGCCTCGGCGACGTCCTCGCGCGCTTCGGCGTTCGCCCAGAGCCTGACGTCGACGCCGTCCATGGTCCGCGATGGCACCCGCCGCAGCCGGTTGAGCTGCTTGCGCTCGCGCGCCAGCTCGCGCAGCCGCGCGCGGTGCGCGCGCAGGTCCGTGGCGCCCGGTTCCACCACCACCAGTCCGGTGGCGCCGTCGACGGCGAGCACGTCGCCTTCGTTGATCTTCTGCAGCGCGCCGGCGGCGCCGACGACCAGCGGCAGGTGCAGGCTGCGCGCGAGGATCGCGCTGTGCGAGAGGTGGCTGCCGCCGGTCGTGACCACGCCCATGACGCCTTGGCCGTGCCACTGCACGAGGTCGGCCGGCGCCACGCTGTCGGTGACCAGGATCTCGCCGGCGACGCCGCGCATCGGCGCGCCGTCGCTGCCGTCGCGGTGCAGCGCCGCGTGCAGGCGGCCGATCACCTGGTCGATGTCGTCGATGCGGCTGCGCAGGTAGGCGTCGTCCATGCCTTCGAACACCGCGGCGATGCGGTTGCGCTGCACGCGCAGGGCGTAATCGGCGGAATAGCCCTCGTCGCGCACGAGCTGGTCGAGCGCGTGCATGAGTTCGGGGTCGTCCAGCAGCAGCGCGTGCAGGTCGAGGAACTCGCCGGCCTCGGGCGCCAGCGCGCCCTGCAGGCGTTCGCGCAACGCCTGCATTTCGGCGCGGACCACGGCGACGGCCGCATGCAGGCGAACGAGTTCGGCGGCAGTGTCCTCGACGCGTTCCTCGGCGACCTCGAACACGTCCGGCAAGCGCAGGCGGGCGCGCCCCAGCGCGCTGCCGCGCGAAGCACCGTGCCCGTGCAGCTCGCGCCGCATCAGCCGTCCTCGTCGAAGAACCGCGCGAACAGGTCGGCGGCGGCGTCCGCCGCGGCGGCTTCGTCCTCGCCTTCGACCCGCAGCGTCACCGGAGTGCCTTGGCCGGCGGCGAGCAGCATCACGCCCATGATGCTCTTGGCGTTGACCTCGCGGCCCTTGGCCAGGAGCGTCGCGTTGCTGCGGAAGCCCGACAGCACCTGCACCAGCCTGGCGGTGGCGCGCGCATGCAGGCCGAGGCGGTTGGCGACGAGCAGTTCGCGTTCGATCATCAGAGTTCGTCCAGCACGACACCGTTGCGGGCGCCGGCGGCGGCGACGGCCGGCAATTCGTCGAGGCCGAGCTCGGCGTAGTTCAAGACCCGCAGCAGCATCGGCAGGCTCAGGCCGGACACGCGGCGCACCGGCGTGCCGAGCCGCGCGAGGCGCGAGGCCACGTTGGCCGGCGTGGCGCCGTAAAGATCGGTGAGCACCAGCACGCCGACGCCGCCATCGACGCGGCGCAGGGCCGCGCTGGCAGCCGGCAGCACGGCGTCGGGATCGTCGCCGAAGCCGACCTCGAAGGCCTCGACGGGCAGCGGCAGGCGCCGCAACAGCTGCGACGCGACCGACAGCAGGGCGCTGCCGATCCCGGGATGGCTGACGAGGAGGACGCCGACGGGCATGCAGGAACTCTACACGCGCGCGCTACTTCTCGTCGACGCGCAGGTCCTTGACCAGCAGCGCCAGGTGCGCGGCCATGTCGGCCGCTTCCTTCCTGCCCTCGACCGCATAGGTCGCGGTGTACAGCACCTTCGGCCTGGCCTCGGCCGGCGGGCCGGCGACCGCCGTGGCCTTGGTGCCGTCGTCGCCGTCGCGCGCCTCGGAATCGTAGGGGTGGCGGCGGTGCAGGACCTTGTCCCAGCTGTTGGCGAAGTCGTCGCCCAGCGACGCCGGGGGCTCGCCGTCGCGGATCAGCATCACGTAGTTGCTGTCGTTCTGCTTCGCCGAGATCCAGACCTCGGACACGTCCCAGACCGGCTTGCCGCCGTCCTTGAAGAACGAGAACCCGAGCGTCAGCACGCTGTCGGCCTGGATCGCCTGCAGTTCGGGCGTGTACCGGAACGACACGCGCTTCGACGCGTACGAGAAGTGGTCGCCATAGCCGAAGTCGATGCGCAGCTTGTCGAAGGCCGCCGGCAGCAGGCTGCGGTCGGCGAGGAAATCCTTCCACTGCGCGAGCGTGCCGTCGTAGTTGGCGTAGATGAAATCGGTGAGCGCGCGCTGGTTGATCTCCATGTCGTGGTCCTGCATCGCCAGGCCGCTGCGCACCACGCCGATGTAACCGTCCGGCACGGGCAGGGCCATCACGACCAGGTTCATGTTCACGAACGGCACCGGCCACTTCCACACGCGCCACTGGCGGCCCCATGCATCGGCATGCATGCCGGCGAACGAGGGCTTGCCCAGGGACGTCACCAGGATCGATTCCGAACCCACCGGACGCTTGACGAAGCCGGTCTTGAGCAGCATGTCCATCGCCAGCGCCGGTTCCGCGTAGAACTTCGCGGCGGGCAGGTTGTTGGGCCGGCGCAGGTGGAACAGCATGTTCTTGCCGAACCAGCCCGGCGTGACGTAGCCGTTGGCGTCCAGGCGCACGTTGTCGCCCGGGTCGCCGCCCAGGCCCCAGACGCCGTTGCTGGCGCGCCCGATCACGTACGGGAAGTCGCCCATGGTCGGGATCTGGTTGAGCAGCTGCTCGGAGCCTTCGCCGTTCGGGAAGGTGCGCTCCGGCTCCTTGGCGAGCAGGTCCTTCAGTTCCTTGTCGACGTGCGCGTCGAAGCGCTTGCCGTATTCGGCGAAGAAGCCGGCGAGCGGCAGCGGCAGCTTGAACTCGTGCTTGAAGCGGCCGGTCAGCGTGGTGTCGTAGACGTCGAACTGGTACGCGGTGCGCTGGTCCATCTCCGCCACGCCCTCGGGCGCATCCAGGACCCGGCCGATGGGCAGCGCGTAATTCAGGTTCTCGTTCGGGGACTTGGCCAGCACCACGCCGATGACGCGGCCCTGCAGGTCGACGAGCGGGCCGCCGCTGTTGCCGGGCGAGGCGGCGGCGGAGAAACGCATCCACTTCCAGCGGCCGCTTTCCTGTTCCGGCGTATCGGAGGTGTAGAGGCCGTCACGCACCACCACGCCGGTGCCGTAGGCGTTGCCGACGGTGTACACGGCCTGGCCGGCGATCGCATCGCGCTGCAGCTCGAGCGCCGGCGCGGCGGCGCCATCGTGGCCGGCGATGCTGAACACCGCGAAGTCCTGCTCCAGCGAATACTTCCAGACCTTGTCGATGGCGTACACGTGGCCGGCGTTGTCGCGCAGCGCGGGCGGGCCCCACAGGCTGCCGAAACCGGTCATGAGCACGTGGCCGGCGGTGACGTAGCGGCCGTTGCCGATCGAGAACGCGGTGCCGAGCGAGTAGTACTTGTCGGTGCGCTCCTGGAACGGCAGCAGGTCGAGCGGCAGGGGCTTCTCGTACGTGAGCGGGTCGTTCGCGGGCTTCGCGGCGACGACTTCGAAGGTGGCGCCCTGGATCTGCGGCAGCAGCCTGGCATCGAGTCCCTCGGCCGCGGCGGATCCGCAGGCCAGGGCCAGCGCCAGGAACCAGGCGGTGCTGGCGAGGAAACGGGTGGCGTATCGAGGCATTGGATGGTCTCCCGCGGCCGGGCGGCAAACTGCCTGCGCTACGATCCGCTCCCCGATTGTGTCATGCACCGGCTGCGCGGGCAGCCATCGCAGACCCGCACGGTGACGTCAGTCCAGTTCACGGTGGTGGACGGCGACTTCGGCCCAGCCGCGTTCGCGGCAGTGCTCCGCCAGGCGCTCGGCCAGGTACACGGAGCGATGCCGGCCGCCGGTGCAACCGAACGCGATGGTCGCGTAGCTGCGGGTATCCGACTGCATTTTCGGCAGCCATTGGTCGAGGAAGGCGGCGACGCCGTCGGCATACGCGGCGACCTCGGGTTGCTGCTCGAGGAAATCGCGCACGCCCTGGTCGCGGCCCGACAGCGGCCGCAGCGCCGGATCCCAGTGCGGGTTCGGCAGCACGCGCGCATCGAACACGAAGTCGGCGCCCGGCGGGACGCCGCGCCGGTACGCGAACGACTCGAACAGCAGCGACAGGGTCTCGTCGCCGCCCAGCCCGAACTCCGTGATCACCTGGCGGCGCAGCTGGTGGACGTTGAGCGCGCTGGTGTCGATGACGACGTCGGCGATCTGGCGCAGCGGGCGCAACACCTGCCGTTCCAGCGAGATCGCATCCGCGAGCACGAGGCCGAGGTGGCTCAGCGGATGGCGTCGCCGCGTGTCGGCATAGCGGCGCAGCAACACGCCGTCCTCGGTGTCGAAGAACACCAGCCGGGGATCCATGCCCATCGCGCCGACCGCCGAGAGCCAGTCGGGGATGCGGGCGAGGTCGCTGTGCCGGTTGCGCACGTCGATGCCCACGGCGAGCTTGCCGGGCGATTCGTCGGAGGCCGCGACGCTGCGCACGAAGGCCGGAAGCAGGTCGGCGGGCAGGTTGTCGACGCAGTAGAAGCCGAGGTCCTCGAGCGTGCGCAGGGCCACCGACTTGCCGGAGCCGGACATGCCGCTGACGACGATGAGCAGGGGAGATGGGGGCTGGGAAGATCCTGCCGTCTCGTTCATGTCGCGTCGCCTTTCACGAAGCACCGCCGTTCACGAGGCACGCTCGAGGAAATGGCTGTGCCGGGCCATGAAGGCCGCGGCAGGGTCCACGCCCTTCGCGCGCAGGATGTGCACGCGCGCGGCGGCTTCGGCAAGCACGGCCAGGTTGCGGCCGGCCATCACCGGCACGGTGATCGTCGGTACGTCGAGGTCGAGCACGCGGCGCGCGCCGCTGTCGCCGGTGAGCCGGTCCATCCCGCCGGGCGTCGGCACGGGTTCGCCGACGGGCCGGGTGAGGTGCACGATGAGGCGCAGGTACTTGTTCCGCTTGACCGCGGTGTCGCCGAACATGTCGCGGATGTTCAGCACGCCCAGGCCGCGCACCTCGAGCAGGTCCTGCAGCAGCTCCGGGCAGGTGCCGTCGAGCACGTCGGGCGCGATCTGGGTGAATTCCGGCGCATCGTCGGCGACCAGGCGGTGGCCGCGCGTCACCAGTTCCAGCGCGAGTTCGCTCTTGCCCGAGCCGGAATCGCCGGTGATCAGCACGCCGATCGAGTAGATCTCCATGAACACCCCGTGCAGCGTCACCCGCGGCGCGAGCGTGCGCGCGAGGTGGTACTGCAGGTGGTTGAGCAGCTCGTGGCCGCGCTTGGGCGACGACCAGAGCGGCGTGCCCGTTTCTTCGGCCGCGATGCGCAGGTCCTCGGGGCAGGACTGGTCCTTGCTGATCACCAGCGCGAGCGGCGAGTAATGCACGATGCGATGGATCGTTTCCCAGCGCTGGCGCGAATCCAGGCCATCGAGCCAGGACAGCTCCTCGGTGCCGAGGATCTGCACCTTGTTCGGGTAGATCGCGTTGAGGTAGCCGGCCAGCGACGGGCGCCGCGCCACGGTGTCGCCCGCTTCCAGGCGCCGCGACGCGCCTTCGGCGCCGGCGATCCAGCGCAGCTGCAGGCGATCGCGCTGCTGCTCGAACAGCTCGCGCGCACTGATCGTTCCCGCCGTGACCGGCGCGCTCATGCCGTGCCCTCCAGCAGCAGCGCGCGCAGCGCGGACGCGTCGGGCGCGGTGCGCAACGCTTCGCGCCAGCCGGCATCGGCGAAGCGCTCGGCCAGTTCCGACAGCAGTTGCAGGTGCTGCTGGGTGAAGTGCTCGGGCACGGCCATCGCGAACACCAGGTCGACGGGTTCACCGTCGCCGGCGTCGAAGTCCACGGGTTCGCGCAGGCGCAGGAACGCGGCACGCGCCTCGCCGTACACGCTGCAGCGGCCGTGCGGGATGGCGACGCCGTGGCCGATGGCGGTGCTGCCCAGCCGCTCGCGCTGGCGCAGGCAATCGGCGATCGCCGCCGCATCGGCCGGTGAATCGCCGGCAAGCAGGCGCGCAGCGGCGCCAAGCACCCGGTCGCGGTCGACCGGGTCTTCGATCAGGGCGATGCGGTCGGGATCGAGCAACGGGGACAGGGGCATCGTCGTCCTGGCGGCGCTGCGGGCGGGGATCGTGCCGGGAACGTCAGGGCGCGGACGTCAGGCGAAGTCGCCGCTGCGCGCCGCGCTTTCGTTGCGGCGGAGGTTGTCGACCTGCTTTTCCTTGTGCTTGACGAGCAGGCGATCGAGCTTGTCGGCGAGCAGGTCGATGGCGGCGTAGACGTCGACGCCCTGCGCGTCCGCATGCAGCGGCGCCGCGCCCGGGAAGTTGACGGTGCCTTCGGCGCGGTGCTGGGTCTTGTCGACGCTCAGCAGCGCGCGCACGTCCAGCGGCTGGTCGAAATGGCGGCCGAGGCGCGCGAGCTTGCTGTCCACGTAATCGCGCATGGCGGGGGTGACATCGATCTGCTGGCCGTGGGTCTCGATGCGCATCGCAACCTCCTCGTCTTTGGGTTCCAAGGACCTGCAGCATCGCCCGGATCGGGGCGCGATGCCGTGAAAACATCGTTAACGAGCAGCGATGTTAAACCCTGACGCGGTCCTGGGACGAGGGAATGTGCAGCGCCTCGCGATACTTGGCCACCGTGCGCCTGGCGACCGGGACGCCGGCGGCCTTCAATGCATCGGCCAGGCGCGCGTCGGAGAGGGGGCGGCGCGGATCCTCGGCCTCGACCAGGCGCCGGATCATCGACTGGATCGCGGTGCTGGATGCTTCCCCGCCGGCGCCCGTATCGATGCCCGATGCGAAGAATGCCCGCAACGGCAGTGTTCCCCGCGGCGTGCGGACGAACTTGCGCCCGACCGCGCGCGACACCGTGGATTCGTGCACGCCGAGTTCCGCCGCGACCTCGCGCAGGGTCAGCGGGCGCAGCGCCTGGTCGCCGAATTCGAGGAAACCCGACTGCTGGCGCACCAGGCAGCCGACGACGCGCAGCAGGGTCTCGCCACGCGCCTGCAGGTTCCTGAGCAGCCAGCGCGCTTCCTGCAGCCGGCCGCGCAGGTAGCTGGCGTCGGCCGGGCTGGCGGCGCCGATCATGCCTTCGTAGCCGCGATGGATCGACAGCCGAGGCAGGTGCGCGCTGTCGAGCGCGACGCGCCAGACGCCGCGTTCGCGCCACACGACGCAATCGGGGATCACGTAGGCCTCGACCGGCACCGAGCCGACCTGGCCGCCGGGCCGCGGATCGAGCCCGCGCAGCAACGCCACGGCGGTTTCCATGGCTTCCGCCTCGACGCCGAGCTCGGCGGCGAGGCCGGGGATGCCGGCCTTCTGCAGGCGTTCGATCCGGCCGTCGGCGACGCGCAGGGCGAGTTCGCGGCCGGGGGTTGCGTCGGGCAGGGCCTGCAACTGCAGCGACAGGCATTCGCCAAGGTCGCGCGCGCCGACGCCGGGCGGATCGAGGCGCTGGACCTGGCGCAACACCGCCAGCACTTCGTCGGCCCCGGCGACGACGTCGGGCCGCAGCGCCGCGGCGATGGCATCCGTGGCCTCGCGCAGGTAGCCGTCGTCGTCGATGGCATCCACCAGCGCCAGGCCGATGCGCAGGTCGCGCGGCGACAGGTGCGAGAGCTGCAGCTGCCAGCGCAGGTGGTCGTGCAGTGTTTCCGGCTCGGCGACGCGTTCGGCGAGGCTGTCGCGGGCGTAACCATCGATGTCGCTGCCCGGTGCGCTGTCGCTCCAGTCGTCGCTGCCGCGCTCCCAGTCGGATTCGCCGCGTTCCCCGGCGTCGGTCGGCGGCGGCTCGCCGCCGGTGGCGCCATCGGAACCCTCGCCCGAACCGACGCCGGGCGCGGAGCGTTCCGGCGCGTCCTCGGCCCAGTCGAGCAACGGGTTGTTCTGGAGTTCGGCCGCGAGCTCGACCTCGAGCTCCGCCGCCGACAGTTGCAGCAGGTGCAGCGCCTGCCGCAACTGGGGCGTGAGCACCAGTTGCTGGCCGATCGACGCTTGCAGGCGCGGTTTCATCGCCTCAGAGGCGGAAGGATTCGCCCAGGTAGACGCGGCGCACGTCGGGGTTGGACAGCAGCGCGTCCGGGCTCCCCTGCGCGAGCACGCCGCCGTCGCTGAGGATGTAGGCGCGGTCGCAGATGCCCAGCGTCTCGCGCACGTTGTGGTCGGTGATCAGCACGCCGATGCCGCGGTTCTTCAGGTGGCCGACGATGCGCTGGATCTCGCCGACGGAAATCGGATCCACGCCGGCGAAGGGCTCGTCGAGCAGCATCAGCCGGGGCCGCGCGGCCAGCGCGCGCGCGATCTCCACGCGGCGGCGCTCGCCGCCGGAGAGGCTCTGGCCGGACTGGTCGGCGACATGGCCGACCTGCAGCTCGTCCATCAGCGACTCGAGCTCGCGCTCGCGCCCGGCCTTGTCCAGGTCGGGACGCAGCTCGAGCACCAGGCGCAGGTTGTCGGCGACGCTGAGCTTGCGGAACACCGACGGTTCCTGCGGCAGGTAGCCGACGCCGCGCTTGGCGCGCAGGTACATCGGCTCGGCGGTGATGTCCACGCCGTCGAGCGCGATGCGCCCGGCGTCGGCGGGCACCAGGCCCACGATCATGTAGAAACAGGTGGTCTTGCCGGCGCCGTTCGGGCCGAGCAGGCCGACGACTTCGCCGGCGTCGAGGGTGAGGCCGAAATCGCGGACCACCTCGCGCGAGCGGTAGCGCTTGCGGAGGCCCTCGGCGACCAGCATCAGGCGCCGCCGCCCTGCGCCGACTTCGGCAGGATCCGCACCTTCACCTTGCCCGCGCCTTCGCCACCGCTCTCGACGTTGCCCGTCTTGAGGTTGTAGACCACGCGCTGGCCGCTGAGCGAGCCGCGCGGATTGGTGATGCTGACGTTGCCGGTGAAGACGACGATCTCGGTCTTCAGGTTGTAGTCGACGTTGTCGGCGCGCGCGGACATCGGCGTGCCGTCGTCGAGTTCCTGCTTCAGCGCCACCGGGCCCCCGGTGAACACCGCGCGCGTCGGATCGCCGCCGGCCAGCGTGATGGTCGCGGCGCTGGAAGTGATGTCGAGGCTGCCCTGGGTGATGTGGACGCCACCCGAGAGCTGGTTCACCGAATCGCCGGTGAGCGTGCCGGATTGCCGGCCGGCCTCGATGTCCATCGGCTTCTGGCGGTCGCTGCTGCGCGCAAGCACGCTGGCCACGGGAAACGCGGCGGCGAGGGCAGCCAGCAGCATCCCGGCGAGCGGGACGGCGGCGCGGCGGCGGGCGTCATTGCGGGACATAGCGGGTGCGTACCTGGGACTTGAGGGTGTAACGCTTGCTGGCAAGGTCGGTTTCCAGCCCGCGACCGCTCAGTATAGAGCCGGGCTGGGTAATGGTCACGAGCACCTGGGACACCGCGAGGTTGCGGTCGGGGTAGACGTTCAGCTGTTCGGTGGCCATGCCCACCTTGCGCTCGCCGGGCGGGCTGGCGACCACGACGTTGCCGTCCAGCCGCAGTTCCTTCCCGTCCGGGGAAATCCAGCCCTGGCGCGAACTCACGCGCCAGTAGCGCTGCTCGCGGTCCGGCAGCAGGAAGACCGGGGTGGCCATGCGCATGCTGCGCTCGTCCGGATTGCGCAGCATCTGCGGCGCGCGCAGGGTGAACGATTCCTTGCCCTGCTCGTCGAGCGCGACCAGTTCGAAATCGTGCAGCACGTAATCGGGGCGGCCGTTGCCGGCAACCACCGGCAGTTCCTCGGCGGACTTGTGCCAGATCGCCCAGCCCGAGGCCAGCGCGGCCACGAGCAGGAGCAGGGTGGCGACGATGCGGCCGTTCAACGCAGCAATCCCGCGAGGCGATCCTGCGCGGCGAGGAGGAGGTCGCAGAATTCGCGCGCCGCGCCCTCGCCGCCGCGGGCGCGACTGCGCCAGTGCGCCTGTTCGAGCGCGAGCGGATGCGCGTCCGCCGGTGCGGCGGCCAGGCCGGCGCCGCGCATCGCGGCGAGATCGGCCAGGTCGTCGCCCATGAACGACACTTCGGCCATGCGCAGGTTCCGTTCCAGCGCCAGCGCCTGCACGAACGCGAGCTTGTCGCCGACTTCCGAATGGCATTCGGCGCCGAGCTCCGCCGCGCGCCGCGCGGCCACCGCGCCGGGGCGCGCGGTGATGAACGCGACCGCGATCCCGGCGCGGCGCAGCAACGCCAGGCCTTGGCCGTCGCGGACATGGAAGGCCTTGGTTTCGCCGCCGTTCGCGTCGAGGTACAGGCGGCCATCGGTCAGCGTGCCGTCGACGTCGAAGCAGGCGAGGCGGACCAGCGCCGCGCGTTCGCGCACTTCGGCGGTGCAGCCGGCGAGGGGGTCGCAGCCTTGGCCGTCGATGCCGGGACCCACGTTCAGACCACCCGCGCGCGGAGGAGGTCGTGGATGTTCAGCGCGCCGACCACGCGCAGCGCATCGTCCACGACCAGCAGCGCGTTGATCTTGTGGTCTTCCATCATCCGCGCCGCCTCGACGGCGAGCGCGTCGCTGCCGATGGACTTGGGCGTGCGCGTCATCACTGCATCGATGCGCGTGCCGCGCAGGTCGACCGCGGCATCGTCCAGGCTGCGGCGCAGGTCGCCGTCGGTGTACAGGCCGAGCAGGCGGCCGTCGTCGTCGACCACGGCGGTCATGCCGAGGCGCTTGCGGCTCATCTCCACCAGCGCCTCGCTCAGGGTCGCGCCGGCATGTACGCGCGGGATCTCGTCGCCGGAATGCATGACGTCGGTGATGTGCAGCAGCAGGCGGCGGCCGAGGCTGCCGGCGGGGTGCGAACGCGCGAAGTCGTCGGCGGTGAAGCCGCGCGCCTCGAGCAGCGCGACCGCGAGCGCGTCGCCGAGCGCGAGCGCGGCGGTGGTGCTGGTGGTCGGCGCGAGGTCGAGGGGGCAGGCTTCGGCCGGCACGCTGACGTCGAGGTGGATGTCGGCGGTCGTCGCCAGCGTCGACTCCGGGCGCCCGGTCATCGCGACCAGCGCGTTGCCCTGGCGCTTGAACACCGGCAGCAGCATCAGCAGTTCGTCGGTCTCGCCCGAGTAGGAGAGGGCGAGGACGGCGTCGTCGTCGGTGATCATGCCCAGGTCGCCGTGGCCGGCTTCGCCCGGATGCACGTAGAAGGCGGGCGTGCCGGTGGAGGCGAGGGTGGCGGCGATCTTGCGGGCGACGTGCCCGGACTTGCCCATGCCGATGCAGACGATCCGGCCCCGGCAGGCGAGAAGCAGGCGGCAGGCGTCGGTGAACGCACCGTCGATCCGGCCGGCGAGCGCGGCCAGGCCCTGGGTCTCCACCTCCAGCACGCGGCGGCCGCTGGCGGCGAAATCGAAATCGGCTGGAATCTGGGCCGCGGCTGGCATCGGGGCGATCGGGCTTCGGCTAGACTGGAGTGCCGATTTTACGCGACTTTCCCGCGACTCCCCGATGAACGACGCACGATGAGCGACCGCCCATGAACGCAGAGACCCTCCAGCAGCTGATCGAACAGGGCCTGCCCGGGGCCCGGGTGCGCGTCTCGGGGGAGGACGGGGTCCATTTCGAGGCCACCGTCGTCAGCGAGGCCTTCCGCGGCAAGTTGCCGCTGGCCCGCCACCGCCTGGTCTACGCGACGCTCGGCGAGCGCATGGGCGGCGAGATCCATGCGCTGGCCCTGAAGACCCTGGCGCCCGAAGAAGCGGGCGCCTGAGCATGCAGAAGATCGTGGTCGAAGGCGGCATCGCGCTGCGCGGCGAAGTCCGCGTATCCGGGGCCAAGAACGCGGTGCTGCCGATCCTGTGCGCCGGCCTGCTCGGCGACGGGCCGTTGCTGGTGCGCAACGTGCCGAACCTGCAGGACGTCAAGACCACGATCCGCGTGCTCGCCGAACTCGGCGCCGGGATCCACCTCGACGACGCGTTCAACGTCCACATCGATCCTCGCACGGTGCGCAGCCACGTCGCGCCCTACGAGCTGGTCAAGACCATGCGCGCCTCGGTGCTGGTGCTCGGCCCGCTGCTCGCGAAACATGGCGCGGCGGAAGTCTCGCTGCCGGGCGGTTGCGCGATCGGGTCGCGGCCGGTGGACCAGCACATCAAGGGCATGCAGGCGCTGGGCGCCGAAGTGGTCGTCGAGGGCGGTTTCATCAAGGCGCACGCGAAGCGGCTCAAGGGCGCGCGCGTGGTGTTCGACATGGTCAGCGTCGGCGCGACCGAGAACGTGCTGATGGCCGCGACGCTCGCCGAAGGCCGCACGGTGCTCGAGAACGCGGCGATGGAGCCGGAGATCGTCGACCTCGCCGAGTGCCTGGTGGCGATGGGCGCGAAGATCGAGGGCGCAGGCACGGGCCGCATCATCGTCGAGGGCGTCGAGCGCCTGCACGGCGGCGAGCACAGCGTGGTCGCCGACCGCATCGAGGCGGGCACGTTCCTGGTCGCCGCGGCGATGACGGGCGGCCGCGTCACGCTCACGCACGCGCGCCCGGACACGATGGACGCGGTGCTCGACAAGCTGCGCGATGCCGGCGCCGAGCTCGAATGCGAGGGCGACCGCATCACGCTCGACATGCACGGCCGCCGGCCGCGTGCGGTGGACATCACGACCGCGCCGCACCCGGCGTTCCCGACCGACATGCAGGCGCAATTCATGGCGATGGACTGCATCGCCGACGGCGTGGGCATCATCAGCGAGACGATCTTCGAAAACCGCTTCATGCACGTGCAGGAACTGCAGCGCCTGGGCGCCGATATCCGCATCGATGGCCACACCGCGGTCGTGCGCGGCGTCGAGCGCCTCTCCGGCGCGCCGGTCATGGCGACCGACCTGCGCGCGTCGGCCTCGCTGGTGCTCGCCGGCCTGGTCGCGGAGGGCGAAACCACGATCGACCGCATCTACCACCTGGATCGCGGCTACGAGAACATCGAGGCGAAGCTGTCCGCGCTCGGCGCGCGGATCAGGCGGATCGGCTGAGGCATCGATCAGCCGACCATGGGTCGGCTCTACCGGATGGACCTGAGCTTCAGGTCCATCTCGTCCTTGCCGTCGCGTCGCTGCAGGATGCGCGCGGGCACCGGCAGGCCGTCCACGACCCAGATGATCTGTTCCTTGCCGTTGTCCGAACGCGCGACCTTGGTGGCCGCCTGCGCCTTGCCGCCGACCTCGACGGATTCCTTGCCGACGACGCGGTAGTGCAGGTCGCGCGCGCTGCCGTTGTCGACCATGCGATAGTCGAGCGACTTGCCCGCGGCGACGTCGCGCGGGATGGCGAGGTTCACCAGCATCGCATCGAGGTCGCCGTCGCGCAGGGCGACGGGGCCGCTGCGGTCGGGCTTCACGTCGCCGCTCCAGCGCGCTTCGCGGCTGTTCCAGTCGTACGTGGCCTGCCGGCTGTTCTTCTTGATCAGCAGCGACGAGCTGTCGTCGTTGGAGAGCGGACGCCACGTGCCGCCGTTCGCGGCGAACGTGGTGCGCTGGCTGAGCGTCGCGACGGCGCTGTCGATCTGCAGGCGATAGTTCCAGCGATCGCCGCCGGCGGGAGCCAGCGTCATCGTTCCAATGCCGCCGATGCCCATGTAGGAAACTTCGTAGGTGGCGGTGAACGGCTTGAGCTGCGCAGGCGTGGCCTGCGCCGACGCGGCGGCAAGGGCGACACCCGCGGCGAGCGGGAGGAGCCTGCCGCGCAGCCTGCTGGCGGCGGGCCTGGCGATGGCGGTCATGTTCCGAAACATCGAGTTCACGGTCATCCGGGGGGCCTTCAATCGAGCGTGGAGCCTAGTGCCAGCGGCGTAAACAGGGCATGACCGTCCAGTTCCACGGTCTCGTCCCGTTCAGCGATGCGGCCCGCGACGGCCAGGCGCAGCACGCCGACGAGCAGCGGATGTTCGATCCCCAGCACGCGCGCGGCCAGCGAGTCGGCGGTGTCGCCCGGGAGCACGGGCACGCGGGCCTGCGCGATCACCGCGCCCGCGTCGAGTTCCGGCACGACGAAATGGACGCTGGCGCCGTGCTCCACGTCGCCGGCGGCAATCGCGCGCGCGTGCGTGCGCAGGCCGCGATGCGAGGGCAGCAGCGAGGGGTGGATGTTGAGCACGCGGCCGCGGAAGCGCGACAGGAACGCGTCGCCGACGATGCGCATGTAGCCGGCGAGCACGATCCAGTCGGGGCGCGCGGCGGCGACGGCGTCGGCGATGTCCGCATCGAACGCGGCGCGGTCCGGGTAGCTTCGTGCATCGCGCGCCCAGGCCAGTTCGGGGGCGACGCGCGTCAATGCGACCGCATCGGGACGGTCGCCGAACACGCCGACGACCTCCGCATCGAGCCGGCCGCCGACGATTGCATCCAGGATCGCCTGCAGGTTGCTGCCGCGCCCGGAGGCGAGCACGGCGATGCGCGGAAGCGCGGCCATTTCAGCCGATGCGCACGCGCTCGCCGCCACCGCCCGCGGCGACGACTTCGCCGATGCGGCGATGGGCCAGGCCGAGCGCGTCGAGCTCGCGCTCCACGCCCGCGGCGTCGGCGGGATCGAGCACCAGCACGAAGCCGACGCCGCAGTTGAACGTGCGCCACATCTCCTCGCGCGACACCGCGCCTTCGCGCTGCAGCCAGTCGAACACCGGCGGCAGCGCGATCGCGGACGCCTCGATGTCGAGGCCGAGGCCGTCGGGCACGACGCGGATGATGTTCTCGGTCAGGCCGCCGCCGGTGATGTGCGCCATGCCATGGACCGATGCGCGCTGCGCGCCGCGCAGCAGCGACAGGATGGGCTTCACGTAGATCCGGGTCGGCGCCATCAGCGCGTCCGCGAGCTTCGCGCCGCCGATGTCGAGGTCGGCCGGGCGGCCGGCGCGGTCGTAGATGCGGCGCACGAGCGAGTAGCCGTTCGAATGCGGGCCGCTGGAGGCGATGCCGACCAGCACGTCGCCGGCGCGCACGCCCGCGCCGTCGAGCAGCTCCGACTTCTCGACCGCGGCCACGCAGAAGCCGGCGAGGTCGTATTCGCCCGGCGGGTACATGTCGGGCATCTCGGCGGTCTCGCCGCCGACCAGCGCGCAGCCGGCGAGCTCGCAGCCGGTGGCGATGCCGTCGACGACGGAGGCCGCGGTGTCGATGTCGAGCTTGCCGGTGGCGAAATAATCGAGGAAGAACAGCGGCTCGGCGCCCTGCACCAGCACGTCGTTCACGCACATCGCCACCAGGTCGATGCCGATCGTGCCGTGGCGGCCGAGCTGCTGGGCGAGCTTGAGCTTGGTGCCGACGCCGTCGGTGCCGGAGACGAGCACCGGCTCGCGGTACTTGCCCGAGAGGTCGAACAGCGCGCCGAAGCCGCCCAGGCCGCCCATCACCTCGGGGCGGAAGCTGCGCTTCACCATCGGCTTGATGCGTTCCACCAGCGCGTTGCCCGCGTCGATGTCGACGCCGGCGTCGCGGTACGTCAGCGGGGTCTGCGGCGTGCTCAAGGAGGCCTCGGGTGGCGTTGCGCCGGCGATGCGCGGGCTGGAACCTCCAATTTTAGCAGCGACGGGCGTGGACGGCCCGGCGCGGGTGCGGCACCATGCCTGCTGGCCAGCAGAACTCCGGGGGCGATGCCCGTGATGCCCGCGACGAAGGAAGGACGCGCCCCGGGCGCGGCATGGATGGCGGTGCTGCTGGCGGCCATGCTGCTGGCGCTGCCCGGCCGGGCGCCCGCGCAGCGGGTCGAAGGCGACCGGGCCGGTGCCGAAGGCGTCTACCAGGCCGAGGTCCAGGTGCGCAGCCAGTCCGAAGGCGACCGCCGCGCCGGCTTCTCGCGCGCGCTCGGACAGGTCTTCGCCAAGCTCTCGGGCGACCGCGCCGCCGCCGACCGGCCAGGCATCGGCGACGAATTGCGCCGTGCCGGCGACTACGTGGAAAGTTTCGACTACCGGCAGGACGAGGGCGTTTCGGCGTCCACCGGCGCGCCGGTCTACAGCACCACCCTGGTCGTCCGCTTCGACCAGGCCAAGGTGGACGACATCGCCGGCGCGCTCGGCCTGCCGGTGTGGGCGGAGCCGCGGCCCAAGCCCGTCCTGTGGCTGGCGATCGACGACGGCAGCGGTCCGCGCCTGGTCGGCCTGGGCAAATCGGCCGCCGCGCGCGCGGTGCTCGACCGCGCGATCGCGCGTGGTTACCGCCTGGGCCTGCCCTCCGGCAGCGCCGCCGAACAGGCGGCCGTGGGTGCGATCTGGCGCGGCGACGCCGAAGCCATCGCTGCCTTGTCGGCACGCTACAGCCCGCCGATGCAGCTGGTGGGCAAGGTCCAGCGCGGCGGCGACGGCTGGACGGCCGACTGGACCTTCATCGACCACGGCAAGGTGCTGTCGAACTGGACCAGCACCGACCGCGACGCGCGCCGCGCGATGGCGTCCGGCGCGGACGGCGCCGCCGACGCGCTCGCCGCGCGCTACGCGAAGGCGACGCCGATCGGCGAGCCGGGCCGTTACACCGTCGCGTTCACCGGGATCCGCAGCGCGCAGGACTACATGCGCCTCGTCGCGTGGCTGCGTGACGCGTCGGTCGTGCGCGATGCGCGGCCGCTGCGCGCGACGCCGGACCGCCTCGAATTCGACCTCGACCTCGCGACCGGACTGCCCGGATTGCGGCGCGTGCTGGACGACGAGCTGCTCGTCGAGGACGGCAGCGCCACGACCGGCAATGGCGTGGCTGGCAACGGCGTGGCCGGCACGAGCGCGGCGAGCGCGACGTTCCGCCTGCGATGACGATGCGCGACGACGCCGGCCGCGATTCCGCCGACGGTGGTGCTGGCGACCGCCAGGCGCTCGCGACCTTCCTGCGCCGCCTGCAATGGGGCCTGGTCGCGCTGGCGGCGGGCTGGCTGCTGTGGTTGCTGTCGCCGGTGCTGACGCCGTTCGTGTTCGCCGCGATGCTCGGCTGGCTCGGCGATCCGCTGGTCGACCGCATGCAGGCGCGCGGCATGCCGCGCAACGGCGCGGTGATCATCGTGTTCGCGGCGATGTCGGCGGTGGCGCTGCTCGCGCTGCTGCTGCTGTTGCCGCTGCTGCAGCAGCAACTCGCGACGCTGTTCGCGTCGCTGCCGCATTACCGCGAATGGCTGGTCGGTACCGCGCTCCCGTGGATCGAAGCGAAGACCGGGCTGGAGCTGGTCGGCTGGCTCGATCCCACGCACCTGTTCGCGCTGGTTCGCAGCCACTGGGAGCAGGCGGGCGGCGCAGCGGCCACGCTGCTCGGCTACCTGTCGCGTTCGGGCTTCGCGCTGCTGGGCTGGATCGCGAACCTCGTGCTGCTGCCGGTATTGACGTTCTTCTTCCTGCGCGACTGGGACGTGTTCGTGGAACGCGCCGCCGCGCTGGTGCCGCGCGACCACGCGGCCGTCGCCTCGCGGCTCGCGCGCGAATCCAGCGAGGTGCTCGGCGGCTTCCTGCGCGGGCAGCTGCTGGTGATGCTCGCGCTCGGCGTGCTGTACGCGGGCGGGCTGCTGGCCGTGGGGCTGGACCTGGGCATCCTCGTCGGCGTCCTCGCCGGCCTGCTGACGTTCGTGCCCTACCTCGGGCCGACGACCGTGGTGGTGCTGGGCGGCGTCGCCGCGCTCGCGCAGTTCGGCGACTGGCAGCACCTGGTCGGTGTCGGCGTGGTGTTCGCGGTCGGGCAGGTGATCGAGAGCTACTGGCTCACGCCGAAACTGGTCGGCGACCGCATCGGCCTGCATCCGGTCGCGGTGATCTTCTCGGTGCTCGCCGGCGGCACGCTGTTCGGTTTCCTGGGCATGCTGCTGGCATTGCCGGTGGCGGCGGTGGCGAACGTGCTGTTGCGTTACGCGCACGAACGCTACCTGCACAGCCGCCTGTACGCGGGGCAGCCGGAGGCGGCGCCGATCGTCGTGGTGGAAGCGGGGCCGCCCTCGCTGCCTGCGCCGCCTGCGGCCGCACGTCCGGCGGATGCGCGCGCCCCGGATGCTGGCCAGGCCGGCGAATGAGCCGCGACCCGTCGCGGCAGTTGCCGCTGGCGCTGCGCTTCCCGCCGGACCAGCGACTCGACACCTACGTCGCGGCGCCCTCCGGCGCGATCGCGCAGCTGCGCGCGCTGGCGACGCAGGCCGGCGCGGACTGGTGCTATCTCGCGGGCGTGACGGGTTCCGGCAAGACGCATCTCGCGCTCGGCGCCTGCGCCGAAGCGGAAGCTGCGGGCCGGCGGGTCGCTTACCTGCCGCTGCGCACTGCCGCCGGGCGCGTGCACGAAGCGCTGGAGGCACTGGATGGCGCGGAGGTCGCCGCGCTGGACGACCTCGACGCGATCGCGGGCGAACGCGCGGCGGAAGTGGCGTTGTTCGACTTCCACAACCGGATGCGCGCCGCCGGCGCTGCGGTCCTCTACACCGCGGCCGCCGCGCCGGACGCACTGCCGCTGTCGCTGCCGGACCTGCGCTCGCGGCTCGCGCAATGCACGCGCGTGTCGCTGCCGATGCTCGACGACGAGGGGCGCCGCGAAGTGTTGCGCACGCGCGCGCGGCGGCGTGGCCTGGTCGTGGACGACGCTGCGCTCGACTGGCTGTTGCGCCGCGTCGGGCGCGACCTCGGCGGGCTGACGCGGCTGTTCGACCGCCTCGACCGCGCGTCGCTCGCCGCGCAGCGGCGGCTCACCGTGCCGTTCCTGCGCGAGGCGCTCGGCGACGACGCCTAGTCGGTACCGGACAGTTCCGCGTCGAGCCGGGCAAGGCGCTCGGGCGTGCCCACGTCGGTCCAGCGACCGCGATGATGCTCGCCGGTGATCGCGCCTCCCGCCATGTGCGCGCGCAGGATCGGTGCGAGCGGGAATTTCGGCTTGCCCTCGCCATCCGTTCCGGCACCGCCGGCGAACTCGCGCCAGCCGTCGAGCAGTTGCGGCCGATAGATGCCGATGCCCGAATACGTCAGTCGCTGCGGGCCGTCCGCGTGCAGCACACCCTGCGCGTCCAGCGCGAAATCCCCGCGGGGCGCCTGCAGGGGCGGATCCACCAGCACCAGGTGCGCGAGGCCGGCGGGATCGCGCGGCAGCTTCGCGAAATCGAAATCGGTCCAGACGTCGCCGTTGACGAGGAGGAAGGGCTCGTCCCCGCCGAGCAGCGGCAACGCGTTGAGCATGCCGCCGCCAGTCTCCAGCGGCGTTTCGCCTTCGAACGAGTAGCGGATGCGCAGGCCCCAGCGTTCGCCATCACCGAGCATTTCGGGGAACTGCGCGGCGAGCCAGCTGGTGTTGACGACGACATCGCGTACGCCGATCGCGGCCAGGCGCTCGAGGTGCCAGGCGATCAGCGGCTTGCCGCCGGCGCGAAGCAGCGGCTTCGGCGTCGCGTCGGTGAGCGGGCGCATGCGCTCGCCGCGGCCGGCGGCGAAGACGAGCGCCTTCATGCGGATGCGCCGGCGGCGCGGGCTGCCTGCGCCTCGAACGCGGGCAGCATGCGGCGCGCGAGGAAGTCCTGCAGCGGCGCGAGCTCGGGATGGCGGGGCAGCGCTTCCGCCAGGTAGGCGAGGAAACGCGGCGCGTCGGCGATGTACTTCGGCTTGCCGTCGCGATGCTGGAGGCGCGCGAAGATACCCAGCACCTTGAGGTGGCGCTGCACGCCGATCAGGTCGGCGTCGCGCAGGAAACGCGGCAGCGCCGGCACCGGGATGCCGGCATCGGTGGCGCGGGCGTGATAGCGCGCCAGCCAGCCCTGCACGCGCTCCGGCGGCCAGGACAGGAACGCGTCCTTGAACAGGCTCAGCGCGTCGTAGGCGACGGGACCGACCACCGCATCCTGGAAATCCAGCACCGCGAGCCCATTGCCGGCCGGCATCAGGTTGCGCGGCATGAAGTCGCGATGCACCAGCACCCGCGGCTGCGCGAGCGCGGCGTCGATGAGGCGGCGATACGCGAGGTCGAGCACCTCCATGTCGTCGCAATCGAGCGACAGGCCGAGGTGGCGGCCGAGGAACCATTCGTCGAACAGGCGCAGTTCGCGCGCCAGCAGCGCCTCGTCATAGGCGGGCATGCCGGGCGGCGGCGCGATCTTCTGCAGCGGCAGCAACTGGCCGATGGCGGCGTCGAACAGCGCGTCGGCGTTGCCGGAATCGATCACCTGCAGCAGCGTCGGCGTGCCGAGGTCCTCGAGCAGCAGGAAGCCGGCGTCGACATCGCGCGCGAGCACGCGCGGCACGCGCACGCCGCCGTCTTCCAGCAGGTCGCGGATGCGCAGCCACGGGCGCACGTCCTCGCGGTCTGGCGGCGAGTCCATGACGATGCGGGTGGTGCCGTCGGCGCCGGTGCTGCGCCAGTAACTGCGGAAGCCCGCGTCCATCGAGGCGCGCTCCAGCGTCGCGGCCGGATCATCGAGCGCCGCGCGGGCCCAGGCGAGCCGCGCGTCGGCACGCTGGGCGACGGTGTCCGATGCGGGCAGTCGTTCGGATGGCGGCATCGGGGCTCCGTGGCCGGGAAGGCCGGCATGCACAGGGTAAACTGCCGCCATGTTCGCCGGGAGGTGCGCGTGACGGATCTGCAACCGGTGTTGCTGTCGGGAGGCTCGGGGACGCGGCTGTGGCCGCTCTCGCGCGAGGCCTATCCGAAGCAGTTCCTGCCGCTGGCCGGCGAGGACACGATGCTGCAGGCGACCTGGCTGCGGGTGGCGCCCCTGGCGCAGGCCCGGCCGATCGTCGTCGCGGGCGAGGATCACCGGTTCCTGGTCGCCGAACAGTTGCGGCAGGTGGGCGCGCCGGTCCCCGCGATCGTGCTCGAGCCCGCCGGGCGCAATACGGCGCCGGCGATCGCGGCGGCGGCGTTGCAGGCGCTGCACGATGCCGATGGCGGCGACCCGCTGCTGCTGGTGCTGCCGTCCGACCACGTGGTGCGCGATGCCGCGGCGTTCCATGCGGCGGTGCGCGCGGCGACGCCCGCGGCGGAAGCCGGCGCGCTGGTCACGTTCGGGATCATGCCGACGGCGCCGGAAACGGGCTTCGGATACATACAGGCGGACGCCGGCACGACGGGCGTACGCAAGGTCCTGCGCTTCGTCGAGAAGCCCGATACCGCGACCGCGCAGCAGTACCTCGATGCGGGCGGGTATTACTGGAACAGCGGCATGTTCCTGTTCCGCGCCTCGCGCTACCTCGCAGAACTCGAACGTTTCCGCCCCGACATCCTCGCGGGCGTGCGGGACGCGTTCGCCGGCGCACGCCGCGATGGCGACTTCATCCGGCTCGACGGCGATGCGTTCGCGGCCACGCCGGCCGAATCGATCGACTACGCGGTGATGGAGCGCACCGACGCGGCGATGGTGCTGCCCGTGGACATCGGCTGGAACGACGTCGGCTCGTGGGCGGCGCTGTGGGACGTGGCCGAGCGCGACGCCGACGGCAACGCCCACCGCGGCGACGTCATCGCCGTGGACAGCCGCAACAGCTACGCCTACGCGCGCCGCCTGGTCGCGCTGGTCGGCGTCGACGACGTGGTGGTCGTCGAAACCGACGACGCCGTGCTCGTCGCGCGCAAGGACAAGGTGCAGCAGGTCAAGGAGGTCGTCGCCAGGCTCAAGGCAGGGCAGCGCTCGCAGGCCGCGCTGCACCGCGAAGTGCATCGCCCCTGGGGCAGCTACGACTCCGTCGACGCCGGCGAGCGCTTCCAGGTCAAGCGGATCAAGGTGAAGCCCGGCGCGTCGCTGTCGCTGCAGTCGCACACGAAGCGGGCCGAACACTGGATCGTGGTCAGCGGCGTCGCGCGCGTCACCCGCAACGACGACGTGTTCGAACTGCACGCCAACCAGTCGACCTACATCCCGATCGGCGCGAAGCACCGCCTGGAGAATCCCGGCAGCGAAGTGCTGGAACTCATCGAAGTGCAGTCGGGCGATTACCTCGGCGAGGACGACATCGTCCGCTACGAGGACGTGTACGGGCGCAGCTGACGTCGCGGCGGACGCAAGGAAAAAGCCCCGCGCGTGCGGGGCTTTTTCGTCCAGCGCCGGTCAGGCCTTCGGCGTCTTGCGCCGGATCGCTTCCCACAGGAACAGCAGGATGATCGCGGCCACCACCGCGGCGACCCAGGTCATCACGCCGCCGAGGCCGAACTGCGTCGACGCCCAGCCGCCGATCACCGCGCCGACGATGCCGAGCACGATGGTCATGATCCACCCCATCGGATCCGCGCCCGGCTTGAGCAGCCGCGCCAGGATGCCGATCACCGCACCGCCGATGATGTAGCCAAGAATGCCGTTGAACATGCTTGTGTCTCCCCGGTTGGTTGGTGTTGCCGGGCGATCCTAGCATCGGGCGGGGCGGGCGCCATGGCCCGCCGCAACATCGCCCGTCAGCAGCAGCCGTGGTCCCCGCGCTCGCTGGCGCCGGCCAGCGCCGCGGCACCGCCACCGGTCTCGCCGCGCAGGCTGGCCGCATGGTGGTCGGCGACCACGCGCGCGACGCAGCCGGTGACCTTCTTGCCCATCGGGATGTGCAGGAACTCGTTCGGGCCGTGCGCGTTGGAATGCGGGCCGAGCACGCCGGTGATCATGAACTGCGCGCCGGGGAACTTCTCGCCGAGCATGCCCATGAACGGGATCGAGCCGCCTTCGCCCATGTACATCGCGGGTGCGCCGAAGAACTCCTGGCTCGCGGTGCCGATCGCGTGGTCGAGCCACGGCGCGAGCGCCGGCGCATTCCAGCCGGTGGAGGCTTTCTCGAGATCCAGCGTGACCTTCGCGCCGTTCGGCGGGTCGCGCAGCAGCGCTTCCTTCAGCAGTTCGCCGGCGCGCTTGCCGTCGAGCGTGGGCGGCAGGCGCAGCGACAGCTTCACCGCCGTCTGCGGGCGCAGCACGTTGCCGGCCGACGCGAGCGGCGGGATGCCGTCGGCGCCGGTGATCGACAGGGCGGGCCGCCAGGTGCGGTTGAGCACGAGTTCGTCGAGCTTGTCGGACATCGGCGTCATGCCGGGCAGCAGCGGGAACTTGTCGAACACCTCGTCGCCGAGCACGTCGGCGACTTTCGACGCCTGCGCGAGGCGGTCCGCGGGGATCGGCGCATGCAGGCCGTCGAGCAGGATGCGGCCGGTGTCCTCGTCCTCGATGCGCGACAGCAGCTGGCGCAGCAGGCGGAAGCTCGACGGCACGATGCCGGATGCGTCGCCGGAATGCACGCCTTCCTCGAGCACCTTGACGGTGAGGTTGCCGCCGGCCAGGCCGCGCAGCGAAGTCGTGCACCACAGTTGCTCGTAGTTGCCGCAGCCGGAATCGAGGCACACGACCAGCGAGGGCTTGCCGATGCGATCGGCGAGGTGGTCGACGTAGGCGGGCAGGTCGTAGCTGCCGGATTCCTCGCAGGCTTCGATCAGGATCACGCAGCGCGCATGCGGCGTGTCCTGGTCGCGCAACGCCATCAGCGCCGCGAGCGAACCGAAGATCGCGTAGCCGTCGTCGGCGCCGCCGCGGCCGTACAGTCGGTCGCCCTTGAGCACGGGCTTCCACGGGCCGAGGTCGTCGTCCCAGCCGGTCATCTCGGGCTGCTTGTCGAGGTGGCCGTACAGCAGCACGCAATCGTCGCCGACCGACGCGCCCTTCGCGGGCACCTCGAGGTAGATCAGCGGCGTGCGGCCTTCCAGGCGCACGACCTCGACGACGAGGCCGTCGATCGGCTGCGCCTTCGCCCAGCCTTCCATCAGCGCGACCGCGGCGTCCATGTGCCCGTGCGCGACCCAGTCGGTGTCGAACATCGGCGACTTGTTCGGGATCCGGATGTACTCCACCAGGTGCGGAACGATGTCGTCGTCCCACTTGGCGGAGACGAAACGGTCGGCGCGAGCGGCATCGAACGGGCTGGCGGTCATGTCGGGTCCCGGAAGGCGGATCAGGCCGCCGATTCTACGCCCGGGCGTGTCGCGGGGCCTTTTCCTACCCTTCGCACCGCTTTTTTCCGCGGCGGAAAGCGGGTTTTGCCGATGCCGCGCGCGCTGCGGCGCGCGGACACTGCATCCACCGGCGGCCGAATGCCGGCCGCAGCCAAGGAGGAAGATCCATGAAGACGTTCACCGCCCTGCCGCGCTCGCTCACGCTGGGCATGCTGCTCGCCGCCAGTGCACTGCTGTGCGGCACCGCGTCCGCGGCCACCGCCGCCGCGGGCCGCGTCAACATCAACACCGCCGACGCCGCGACGATCGACGCGGGGCTGCTCAACATCGGCCGTTCGAAGGCCGAGGCGATCGTGGCCTATCGCAAGGAGCACGGTGCGTTCCACAGCGCCGAGCAGCTCGCGCAGGTGAAGGGCATCGGGTTGAAGACCATCGAGAAGAACCGCGACCGCATCGTGTTCGCCGGCGGCGGCGCCGCGCCCGCGGTGCAGCGCCCGGCGCGCCCCGCCGCGCGCAGGCCGGCGAAGAAGTGAGCTTCGCGCGGCCGCCGGCCAGATCCCCCTCGCCGGGGCCGGCGGCCGCGTTTCCTTCGCGGCTACACTGCGCGGATGGGACATGACGACGACGCGCCGCGCATCCTGCGCGCAGGCGATTACCGGCGCGAACGCTGGCGCAACGGCGCGGGCTGGACGCGCGAGATCCACGCGCAGCCGACGACGCGCGGCGAGGGCTGGGACTGGCGGCTGTCCATCGCCGAGATCGACGAAGACGCGCCGTTCTCGGCGTTTCCCGGCGTCGACCGCGAGCTCGTGCTGCTGGAAGGCAACGGCCTGCGCCTGCGTTTCGACGACGGGGAGGTGGTGGAACTGCATCCACCGCACGACCGCCTGCGCTTCGCCGGCGAACGCGCGTTGCGCGGCGAGCTCATCGACGGGCCGACCCGCGACTTCAACCTGATGTGGAAGCGCGAAGCGGTCGATGCGCGACTGTGGCACCGCCCGCTGGTCGGCTCGATGCTGCTGTTCGCGGAACCGGGCAGCACCTGGGCGCTGCATGTGCTCGCGGGACAGGCCCGCGTGCAGCACGGCGATGCGTGGCTCGGCGTCGCGCAGGGCGACACGATCCTGCTGGAAGCGGGCGGGGGCGAGCGTCGCCGCCTCCCGCTGGATGGCGGCGGCGAACTGCTGGTCGTGCGCGTGACGCCGGCCGGCGTTGCGGTGGACTGAGTCGCTGTGGGGCTGCGGGAAGGATCGAAGCGCGGCCGTCAGGCCAGCGCCGGCCCGAGCACCGCGGCGAGCACCAGCAGCGACACCGCGAACACGCTCATCACCAGCTGCTTCGGCGTGCGGCCGCGCGCCCACATCCAGATGCCGGACAGGCCCAGCAGCAGCATCGCGATCGCGAAGCTGTCGGCGAGCAGCACCCAGGCGAAGCCGCCGCCCACCGCCTTGTGCAGGCGGTTGAACGCGGCCAACCAGGTCTGGCGGTTGTGCTTGACCTCCGCGGTCGTCGCGCCCGGCTTGTACTGCAGCGCCCAGGATTCCCGCGCGTTGCCGCCCGACAGGTTCCATTGCTCCGGCGCGTCTTCGCGCGCGCCGCGCGGCGCGCCCTTGCGGATCGTTTGCGCGTCCAGGCCCTGCGACTGCAGCAGCCACTTCGACAGGTCCTCGGCCGATGCACGTGCGGCCATCGGCACTTCGAGCACCACGCGCCCGGCCTCGATGCTGTCGCCCTGCGGCCAGGCGTTGTCGCCCATGCGGTGGTTCATCACCAGGCCGGTATAGCCATAGACGATCGCCGCGATCGCGCCCCACGCACCGATCCACAGGTGCAGCTGGCGGATCCAGCGGTAGGTGCGAGGGTTGCCGCGCGGGCGGAAGGGAGGAAGCGTCTTCGTCATGTGTCAGGTCTCGGCCCAGCGCCGCAGGAGGTTGTGGTAGATGCCGGTCAGCCGCAGCAGCGCCTCGCGGCTGTCCGGCGACGCGCTGGCGCCGGTGGCGGTGAGCGCCTGGATCGAGGTGTCCAGCTGGTAGAGCAGCTGCCGCTGCTCCAGGTCGCGGACCAGGCTCTGGATCCAGAAGAACGACGCGAGGCGCGCGCCGCGCGTCACCGGCTCGACGCGGTGCAGGCTGCTCGACGGATACAGGATCAGGTCGCCGGCCGGCAGCTTCACCTCGTGCTCGCCGTAGGTGTCGTCGACGACGAGGCCGCCGCCGTCGTATTCGTCCGGCTCGTTGAGGAAGAGCGTGCAGGACAGGTCGCTGCGCACGTAGCCGTGCTCGCCGGGCAGGCCCCCCGGGAGGCCGCCGGATGCGCTGGCGGGCAGGGCCATCACCGCGCCGTCGACATGCGCGCCGTAGGTGCCGCCGCCTTCATAGCGGTTGAAGCGCGGTGGCAGCGTGCGCAGCGGCAGCGCGGCGGCGAAGTACATCGGGTTGCGCGCGAGCGCCGCCAGCACCACCGCGCCGAGCTCGCGCCGCAGCGGCGAGTCTTCGGCGAGCTGCAGGTTGCGCTTGACCTGCGCGCCCTGGGCGCCGACGGTCTGGCGGCCGTCGACCCACTCGGCGCCGTCCAGCGCCGCGCGGATGCGCGCGAGCTGTTCGCGGTCGAGGATGCCGGGAATGTGCAGCAGCATGGCGGCCTCCTCAGAAGGCGAAGTCGACGCTCAGCACGAAGGTGCGCGGCGTGCCCGGGGTATAGCGGTAACCGCTCTTGTTGATCGCCGCCACGTAACGCTTGTCGAACAGGTTGTAGGCGTTGAGCCGCAGCGTGAGGCGGTCGCCGACCGGAAGCGAGGCCACCGCGTCATAGACGATCCAGGGCTTGGTGTGGTCGGGCGTCCCGACCGCGCCGTCCGTGCCCTTGTGCAGGCCCGAGGTGTAACGGATGCCGCCGCCCAGGGTCAGTCCTGAGTCGAACCGGTAGGTGCTCCAGCTCGTCACTGCATCCGCCGGCGTGTAGGTCAGGTTGGCCGTGCCATCCGCGGCGAGGTTGGGGCCTTCCTCGACCTTCGCGTCCTGGTGCAGGTAGCCCAGCGACAGGTCCCAATGCGGGGTGAGGCTGCCGGCCAGCGACAGCTCGACGCCCTGCACGCGCTTGCGGCCGGTCTGCGAGTAGCCGCCGGGCGCCTCGGTGTCGGCGACGATCTCGTTGCTGACGTCGGTGCGGAACAGCGCCAGGTTCAGCGTGGCGCCGCGCGGGACGATGGCCCACTTGGCGCCGGCTTCGTACGTCCGGGCCTTCTGCGGGTCGTTGTCGATGTTGTCGGCGCTGTTGGCGGCGGTGCTCAGGCTGAAGTTGGCACCGCCGGGCGGCTGTTGCGACAAGGCCGCGTTCGCGTAGAGGCTGAGCGCTTCGACCGGCTTGTACACCGCGCCGAGCTTGTAGTTCAGCAGCGTGCCGGACACATGCAGGTCCGCGGAGGGAACGACCGTTCCGTTGGCGACGCCGGCGGGGCAGGCGACGCCGTTGCGCGGCAGCGGCACGGTCGTCGTGCAGACGGCGGTGGCGTCGTAGTCGGTCGTGTAGTGGTCGGCGCGGAGGCCGGCACTCAGCAGGAAGCGTTCGTCGAACTTCATCGTGTCGAAGAGGTAGGCCGCAGTGGTGTCGGTGCGGCCCCTGGAGACCGCGCCGCTGCGGTGGTACTCCAGCGTTCCCGCATCATTCCATTCGGGATCGTAGAGGTTGATCGGCGGCAGGCGGCCGCTGGTGGCGATCGCGTGCGCGCCCTGTTCCTCGCGCGTCAGCTCCAGCCCGGTGGTGAGGAAGTGCGCGACCGCCCCCGTGCGGAAATCGGCGCGCAGGTTCAGCTGGTCGGTGAGGATGCGGTTCTGCTGGTCGCGCGTGCTGAAGTTGCTGCGCTGCAGGGTGTAGGTCGACAGGTCGTCCCTGTCGGTCCAGTGGATGTTGCCGGCCTGCGGATTGCCGCTGTTGCCGCCGGTGGCCGTGTAGGAGGTGATGAAGTAGTCCTGCGCGGTCCTGCCCCAGCGCAGCGTGTTGGCCAGCTTCAGCGCGGGCGTGAAATCGTGCTCGATGCGCAAGGTCGCCATCCGGGCGGTGACGTCGTCGTGGTCGAGGGGGCTGCCGTAGTAGTTTTCCGGATCGACCGGGTGTCCGGCGAGTTGCTCGAGGCCCGGCTGCGGCAGCCAGGACGGCAGGCCGATGGTGGGCACGAAGCCGTCGGGCACGTTGTCCTGCTCCACGTACAACAGGTTGAGGAACACGCGCGTGTCGGTGCCGAGGCCGAAGCCCAGCGAGGGCGCAATGCCGCGCCGCGAATTGTTGATGCGGTCGCGGCCTGCGACGTCGCTGTCCTGCCACAGCGCATTGATGCGCAGCGCGCTGGTCGCGCCGAGCGAGGCGTTGATGTCGGCGGTGGCGCGGCGCTGGCCGTCGGCGCCGATCGAGGCGCTCGCGGACGTGCCCTCGGACAGGTTGGCTTGCTTGGTGACCATGTTGATCGAGCCCGTCGGGGCAGAACGGCCGGTGTCGGTGCCGGCCGGACCCTTCACCACTTCCACCTGCTCGATGTTGAACAGGTCGCGCGATACCGCGCCGAGGTCGCGCGCGCCGTCGACGAAGATGCTGCTGGAGCTGTCGAAGCCGCGCATGTAGAGCGTGTCGCCGGTGCTGGTGGCGCCGTTCTCGCCGGCGTAGAACGTGCCGACGCCCGGGCTGTTGCGCAGCGCCTCGGTCAGCGTGGTCGCGCCCTGTTGCTGGAGCAGTTCCTTGCCGAGCACTTCGATGGTCTGCGGCGTGTCCTGCAGGGTCTGGGTGGCCTTGGGGGAGGCGAGCTTGTCGCGGCGCACCGCGTCGCCGACGACCTCGACCTTGCCGAGGGTGCGGATCTGGTCGTCCGCGGCAGGGCCGCGCGCGGCGGCGGGAGTCGCGTGTTCGGCGTCCTGTGCGGCCGCCGCGAGCGGGGTCGCCAGGGCCAGCCCGGCCACCAGCGCGGCCGAGAGGGGGAGCATCGCGGGGAACTGGGACGAAGCGACGGGGCGGGCCGCGTGCTTGCGGCGCTGGATAGGGGACATGTGCGAATTACCGGAAATGAATGGGGAAGGCCAAGGGCCGCGGCGCCATTCTATTCCGCAATGAGAATGATTCGCAATACGAATCTCAAATGATGAGACCCGCCCAGGCCCGGCAGCCCAAGCGGGGTCTCAGCCGCGGTCGTCTCGGGTCCAGACCGCCCCGTCCTCCACCTTGACCGGGAACCTGGCGACCGGGACGTGGGCGGGCGCGTTCAGCGCGCGGCCGTCGCGCACATCGAACTTCGAACCGTGCAGCACGCATTCGATGGTGGCCTCCTCGCCGTCGTAGCAACCGGCGGAGAGTTCGAAGTCCTCGTGGCTGCACAGGTCCTCGACGGCGTAGTAGTCGCCGTCGTAATTCACGACGAGGATGGCGGTCCCGCCGTCCCAGGCGACGGTCTTCTCGCCGGGCAGCAGTTCCGAGGTGGCGCAGACGCGGACCCAGTCACCCATGGGCGTGCTCCCCGCCCGTGCTCGCGCCTGCATCCGCGTTCGCTTTCGCGTGCAGCGACTTTTCCAGCACCTCGAAACGCAGGTCGTCGCGTTTCGGGATGCCGAAGCGCGGATCGACGGCGGGGAAGGCCTTCTTGATGCCGGTGCGGCGGTAGCCGCGGCGCTCGTACCAGGCGATGAGGTCTTCGCGCACGTCGATGACGGTCATGCGCATCACCGGCAGGCCCCAGTCGACGCGCGCGACGCGCTCGGCTTCGGCGAGCACCGCCTTGCCCACGCCGCCGCCCTGCAGCACGGGGCGCACGGCGAACATGCCGAAATAACCCGCGCCGTCCTCGATCGCGACATGGGCGCAGGCGACGAGTTCACCGTCCTGCGAAGCGAGCAGCACGCGGCTGCGCTCACGCGCGATGTCCGCGAGCAGCACCTCGGGGGCGATGCGGTTGCCGTCGAGCAGGTCGGCCTCGGTGGTCCAGCCGGCGCGGCTGGCTTCACCGCGATAGGCGGAGGTGACGAGCACGACGATCGCGTCGACGTCGGCGGCGGTGGCGT
The DNA here is from genome assembly GCA_035497155.1 of Luteimonas sp. Classification (GTDB taxonomy): domain Bacteria; phylum Pseudomonadota; class Gammaproteobacteria; order Xanthomonadales; family Xanthomonadaceae; genus Cognatiluteimonas. Next base: position 841 of record DATJDY010000011.1, on the reverse strand, counting down.
CGCGGAAGGCGAGTGCAGGCGTGGATGCAGATGCGGGCGCGACGTCGGCGGCGGTCATGCGAGCAGGGTCCGGACCTTGCGCAGCGCGGCGATGAATGCCTCCACTTCCTCGTGCGTGTTGTAGAAGGCGAGCGACGCGCGGCAGGTCGCCGGCACGCCGTAGAAGTGCATCAGCGGATGCGCGCAGTGGTGGCCGGAGCGCACCGCCACGCCTTCCAGGTCGAGCAGGGTGGCGAGGTCGTGCGCGTGCGCGCCTTCCACCAGGAACGACGTGACCGCGGCCTTGCCCGGCGCCTCGCCGACGATGCGCAGGCCGTCGACCTTGCGCATCTCCTCCTCGAGGTGGGCATGCAGCTCGCGTTCGCGCGCGGCGATGTCCTCCATGCCGATGGCGTCGAGGTAGTCGACCGCGGCGCCGAGGCCGACGTGGCCGGCGATGTTCGGGGTACCCGCCTCGAAGCGGTGCGGCGGATCGGCGAACACGGTGCCTTCGAAGCGCACCTCGCGGATCATCTCGCCCCCACCGAGGAAGGGCGGCATCGCCAGCAGGTGCTCGCGGCGCGCCCACAAGGCGCCGGTCCCGGTCGGGCCGCACATCTTGTGGCCGGTGAATGCGTAGAAATCGCAACCGATCGCGGCGACGTCCACCGCCATGTGCGGCAGCGCCTGCGAGCCGTCGACGACGGTCACGATGCCGCGCTTGCGTGCCATGCGGCAGATGTCGCGGACGGGGTTGACGGTGCCGAGCACGTTGGAGACATGGGTGACGCCGAGCAGCTTCACGTCCGGCGTCATCGCCGCCTGCAGCGCCTCGAGGTCGAGCGAGCCGTCGGGCAGGAGC
>DATJDY010000010.1:0-1779 GCA_035497155.1 Luteimonas sp. | reverse complement strand
CCGACGGCGTCGAGATCCTCACCCGCCTGCCCGGCGACGACAACGAGCTGTGAACACGCTGGCGGCCGCCGCGGACTGGAGCGCCGCGGCGCGCAGCTCGCTTGCAGCTGCCGATGCCGCGCTCGCCGCGCGCTTCGATCGCGGCGAGGACGTGGATGCCCTGCTCGTGGCGCGCACGCGCTCGGTCGACGCGCTGGTGCGCGAGGCCTGGGCGCAATGCCTTCCCCCCGATGCGCCGCTGGCGCTGTTCGCCGTCGGCGGCTACGGACGCGGCGAGCTGTTCCCGCAATCGGACATCGACGTGCTGGTGCTGGCGGAGGCTTCTGCGCAGGCGCGCTGGCACGAGGCGCTGTCGCAATTGTTCGCGCTGCTGTGGGACGCGGGGCTGCCGGCGGGCCACGCGGTGCGTTCGCTGGCGCAATGCACGGAAGCCGCGCGCGCCGACATCACGGTGATGACCGCGCTGCTGGAAGCGCGGCCGCTGTGCGCGTCGGACGCTGACGCCGCCGCGCTCGCGGCCGCGATCGAGCCGGCGCTAGCCTGGCCGCCGCGCGACTACTTCGCCGCCAAGCGCGAGGAGCAGCGCACGCGCCACGCGCGCTTCGGCGACACCAGCGACAACCTCGAGCCGAACCTCAAGGAAGGCCCCGGCGGCCTGCGCGACGTGCAGACGCTGCGCTGGATGGCGCTGCGCGTGCTCGGCGCGCGCGGACTGGAGCCGTTGCTTGCGCTGGGCCAGCTCGGCGCCGACGAATTCGCGACGCTCGAACGCGAGCGCCGCGCGCTGTCGCGCTTGCGCTTCGGCCTGCACCTCGTCGCCGGCAAGCGCGAGGAGCGGCTGCGCTTCGACCACCAGAAGGCGCTGGCCGAGCGGCTGGGCTTCGCCGATGCGCCGGGCAGCCTCGCGGTCGAGCAGATGATGCAGGGCTTCTACCGCAGCGCCGCGCTGGTGCTGCGGATCAACGAGCGCCTGCTGCAGCGGTTCGAGGAGCAGATCGAGGGCGAGGTCGCGCCGGAACCGCTGGATGCGATGTTCGAATCGCGCCGCGGCTACCTGCATGCGGTGTCGCCTTCCTGGCCGCGCGATGTCGATGAGGTGTTCGCGCTGTTCTCGGCGTGGGCGGCGCATCCGTCGTTGCGCGGGCTGCATTCGCGCAGCGCGCGCGCGCTGGCCGAATCGCTGCCGCGCCTGCCGGCGTACGGCGAGGCCGACGCGTCTTCGCGCGCCGCGTTCCTGGCGCTGCTGCGCGGTCCGCAGCCGGAGGAGACGCTGGCGCGCATGGCCCGGCTCGGCGTGCTCGGCCGCTGGATCCCGGCGTTTGCGCGCGTGTCCGGGCGCATGCAGTTCGACCTGTTCCATGACATCGCCAAGGGCCGCGGCGGCGACCATTCGGAACTGGGCGCGGTCGACGCGCGCGAATTCTGCATGGCGCACCACATGTCGGAAGGCGACACCGCGCTGGTCGAGTGGCTGGTGCGCAGGCACCTGCTGATGTCGGTGACCGCGCAGAAGCAGGACATCGCGGACCCCGACGTGATCCATCGCTTCGCCACGGTGGTCGCGGATCGCGAGCGCCTCGACCTGCTGTACCTGCTGACCTGCGCCGACATCGCGGGCACCTCGCCGAAGCTGTGGAACGCGTGGAAGGACCGGCTGCTCGCCGAGCTCTACACCGCCACGCGGCTCGCGCTGCGGCGCGGACTGGAGCATCCGCTCGCGGCGGAGGAACGCATGGGCGAAGTGCGCGCCGCGGCACGCGATGCCTTGCGCGCCGAAGG
>DATJDY010000009.1:0-2977 GCA_035497155.1 Luteimonas sp. | reverse complement strand
CAACGACACGCTGTACGCGCTGGCCGCGAACGAGATCAACGGCGCTTCGCACAAGCCGGCGGCGCATCGTTCGGTCGAGGGGCTGGACCTGTTCGACAAGGTCGTGGACATCGACCAGTCGCCGATCGGGCGCACGCCGCGTTCGAACCCGGCGACCTACACCGGGCTGTTCACGCCGCTGCGCGAGCTGTTCGCCCAGGTGCCGGAAGCGCGCGCGCGCGGCTACGCGCCCGGGCGCTTCTCGTTCAACGTGCGCGGCGGCCGCTGCGAGGCCTGCCAGGGCGACGGCCTGATCAAGGTCGAGATGCACTTCCTGCCGGACGTGTACGTGCCCTGCGACGTCTGCCACGGCAAGCGCTACAACCGCGAGACGCTGGAGATCCTCTACAAGGGTTACAGCATCCACGACGTGCTGGAGATGACGGTCGAGGACGCATTGACGCTGTTCCAGCCGGTGCCCGCGCTGGCGCGCAAGCTGGAGACGCTGGTCGACGTCGGTCTCTCGTACGTGAAGCTCGGCCAGAGCGCGACGACGCTCTCGGGCGGCGAGGCGCAACGCGTGAAGCTGTCGAAGGAACTGTCGCGGCGCGACACCGGCCGCACGCTCTACATCCTCGACGAGCCGACCACCGGCCTGCACTTCCACGACATCGAGCACCTGCTCGCCGTGCTGCACAAGCTGCGCGACGACGGCAACACCATCGTGGTGATCGAGCACAACCTCGACGTGATCAAGACCGCCGACTGGGTCGTCGATCTCGGGCCGGAGGGCGGGCATCGCGGCGGGCAGATCATCGCGCAGGGCACGCCGGAAGAGGTCGCGAAGATCCAGCAATCGCACACCGGGCGCTTCCTGGCGAAGACGCTGGGGATGGAAGGCAAGTCGGCGAAGAGGAAATCCCCGGCAGGGGCAGCGGCCGCATGAGCAACGCCAACGACACCGCCGCGACGACGTCCGGTTCGCCTTCTGCCGGCACGCCAACTCCCGTCGTGCTGTTCCGCCACGCGATCGAGCCGCGCTGGCGCGACCTCGACGCGTTCGGCCACGTCAACAACTCCAACTTCCTCACCTACCTCGAGGAATCCCGGATCCAGTGGTTCCGCACGCTGGGCCGCGAATGGGTGACGGAAGCGATCGCGCCGCTGCTGGCCGCCGTGCACATCAACTACCGCCTGCCGATCGAGTATCCGTCGGCGATCGCGGTCGAGTTGTTCGCCTCGCGCATCGGCAACACCAGCATCACCATCGGCCACCGCATCGTGTCGGCCGACGGCCGTGCGCTGCACGCCGATGGCGACGTCGTGATGGTGTGGATCGATCGCGCGAGCGGCAAGCCCGTGCCGCTGCCCGACGCCGTCCGCGAAGTCGCCGCGTCGGCCGGTTAACCGCTCGCGATCGGCCTGGCTTCGAACGCAACGCTGAAGCGGCGGCCGTCTTCGAGCGTGAACTCGATGGTGACGCGATCGCCCGCGTGCAGCGGCTTCACCGGCCGCATCAGCATCAGGTGGAAGCCGCCCGGCGCGAGCGTGGCGCTGCCGCCGGGCGCCAGGCGCAACGCAGGCGTCGCGCGCATGCGGCTGATGCCGCCTTCGACGCGGGTTTCGTGCAGGCTGGTGTCGGCGAACGCATCGCTGTGCGCGGCCACGATCGCGAGCGGCGCCTTGCACGGATTGGAGATGCGCGCGTAGCCCGCCATCATCGGCAGGCCGGCGGGCGGCATGCGGATCCATGCGCCTTCGACGGTCGGCAGGCAGCCATTGGCAGCCGCGGCGCCGGACGCCATCAGCGCCAGCGCGGCCAGCGCGCCACGCAAGCGATTCGGACGGGAGCGCAGGCGCGGGTACGAAAGCCGGTTCATGCGCATAATTGTAGCCCCACCCGCCCGCGGAGCCCGCCATGAGCGACCTCGTCTCGATCATCGACCACGGCGCGGTGCGCGAATTGCGGCTGGCGCGCCCGCCGGTGAACGCGCTGGACCCCGCGCTGTCACGGGCGATCGCCGATGCGGTCGCGCGCGCCGCCGACGAGGGCGTGCGCGGGTTGGTGCTGTCCGGCGGCCCGAAGGTCTTCTCCGCCGGCCTCGACGTGCCCTATCTCGCGTCGCTCGGCGCCGACCGCGTGGCCCTGCGCGCGGCGTGGGAGGCGTTCTTCTCCGCGGCGCGCGCGCTCGCGAACGCACCGATGCCGGTGGTCGCCGCCATGGCCGGGCACGCGCCCGCCGGCGGCTGCGTGCTGGCGCTGTGCTGCGACTACCGGATCATGGCGAGCGGCCCGTATGCGATCGGCCTGAACGAGACGCAGGTCGGCCTGGTCGCGCCGGAAGGCATCCAGCACCTGATGCGCCGCGTCGTCGGCGCCTATCGCGCGGAGCGCCTGCTGGTCGCGGGCGAACTCGTGCAATCCGAGGCGGCGTTGGCGATGGGCCTGGTCGACGAAGTCGTCGATGTCGACGGCGTGCCGGTGCGGGCCGTGGCGTGGCTCACGCACCTGCTGGCGCTGCCGCGCGGGCCGATGCTGGAGACGCGGCGCATCGCGCGCGCGGACCTCGTGGCGGCGCTCGAGCCGGAGCGCATCGGGCTCGACCGCTTCATCGACGGCTGGTACTCCGACGACACGCAGGCCGCGTTGCGCGCCCTGCTCTCCCGCCTCGGCAAATAAGCTGCCAGGAATCGTCCACCGCTTCGTGCGGGGTCGCTGTGGATGCGAGGGGTTCCGGACGGGGATCGCCGTAAATCCATCCATGGAGGCTCTTCGAAAACATCCATGTTTTCGACGTCCCCGTCCGGAACCCCTCGCATCCACAGCGACACGCGGGCATTCCCATCCGTGGCTTCGGGACGAAGCTCTTTCGCTCTTCGCTCTTTTCGCCGAAGACGTGCGACGCGCTTGGGGTGGCGCCGGAAACGCGAGGGCAATGCCGGGGGCGTCGGCGACATGGATGTCGCCGAAGAGGCTCCATGGATGGATTCACGCCGT
>DATJDY010000008.1:0-5027 GCA_035497155.1 Luteimonas sp. | reverse complement strand
GCCTTCCGATCTGCGCCGAAGCCGAGCGCGCCGCCGCCGAACGCGCCGAAGCCGAACGTGCCGAAGCCGAGCGCGCCGAAGCCGAACGCGCCGAAGCCGAACGCCTTGAACTCGAGCGCCTCGAAGCTGAGAGTGCCGAAGCGCAGCGCCTCGAATCCGAGCGGATCGCCGCCGAGCGCGCCGCCGCCGAACGCGCCGCCGCCGAACGCGCGGAAGTCGATCGCGCCGCCGCGTCCGCCCGTTCCGCCGCGCGCGAATCCGCGCCGGCCGCGAGCGCCGAGGATCCGGACGCGCCGCTCGATGTCGCCGGCCTGGATGTCGACCTCGTCGACATCTTCGTCGAGGAGAGCGTCGACCTCCTCGACCATTCCGACTCCCTGCTGGCGCAACTGCACGCTGCGCCCGCCGAACGCGACGCCATCGTCGGCCTGCAGCGCGACCTGCACACGCTGAAGGGCGGCGCGCGCATGGCCGGCATCATGGCCGTGGGCGAGCTCGGCCATGCGATGGAATCGCTGCTCGAAGCGGTCACCGACCAGCGCGTCGAACTCGGCCGCGACGGCATCGCCACGCTCGAGCGCGGCCTCGATCGGCTGCACGCGATGGTCACCCGCGTCGGCCAGCGCCGCGCGATCGGCCTGCCCGAACAGCTGATCGCCGAATTCGACGCGCGTTCGCGCGGCGAGGCATTCACGCCGGAAGAGCAGCAGGCCGCCGCGCGTCCCGCCGAGCGCGTGCCCGCGCCCCGCGTGGAGCTCAAGCCGCTGTCGGCGCCGATGGCGGAAACCGGGTACGAGGAAGACGATGTTTCGGTACGCGCGCCGCAGGAGCAGGTGCGCATCCGCGCCGACCTGCTCGACCGGCTCGTCAACTACGCCGGCGAGGTCGCGATCTACCGCGCCCGCCTCGAGCAGCAGCTCGGCGCGTTCCGCGGCGCCATGGTCGAAATGGAACAGACCAACCTGCGCCTGCGCGACCAGCTGCGCCGCCTCGACAGCGAAACCGAGGCGCAGATCATCGCGCGCTACCAGCGCGAGCACGACACCGGCGACCAGACCTTCGATCCGCTGGAACTCGACCGCTTCTCGACGCTGCAGCAGCTCTCGCGCGCACTCGCCGAGTCCGCTGCCGACTTGAGCAGCCTCCAGCAGTCGATGGACGACCAGGTCCGCCATTACGAAACGCTGCTGCTGCAACAGTCGCGCGTGAGTTCCGAACTGCAGGAAGGCCTCATGCGCACGCGCATGGTGCCGTTCGACGCGCTCGTGCCGCGCCTGCGCCGCGTGCTGCGCCAGGCCGCCGCCGATACCGGCAAGCAGGTGCAGCTCAAGCTCGATGGTGCGCAGGGCGAACTCGACCGCAACGTGCTCGAGCGCATGACCGCGCCGCTGGAGCACATGCTCCGCAACGCCGTCGCCCACGGGCTGGAATCGCCGGCGGATCGCCGCAAGGCGAAGAAGGACGAGGAAGGCACGGTCCGCATCGTGCTGCGCCGCGAAGGCTCGGAAGTGGTGCTGGAAGTCGGCGACGATGGCGCCGGCCTCAACCGCGGCGCGATCCGCAAGCGCGGCGAGCAGCGTGGCCTGGTCCAGCCGGGCGCGGTGCTCACCGACAGCGCGCTCGATGCGCTGATCTTCGAGCCCGGCTTCTCCACCGCCGACGAAGTCAGCCGCCTGGCCGGCCGCGGCGTCGGCATGGACGTCGTCGCCAGCGAAGTGCGCCAGCTCGGCGGCACCTACGACATCCGCACGAAGAAGGGCGAGGGCACCACCTTCCTCCTGCGCCTGCCGCAGACCCTCGCGGTCACGCAGGCGGTGTTCGTGCGCATCGGCGAGACGACGTTCGCGGTGCCGATCGCCTCCGTGCGCGGCGTCGCCCGCATCTCGCGCGAAGACCTGGAGAAGGAAGGCGCGACCTACGCCTACGGTGGCGAGGACTACGCGCTGCACGACCTCGGCGTGCTGCTCGGCCACGGCGCCGCGAAGGCCGAAGGCCAGCTGCAGATGCCGCTGCTGATGATCCGGTCCGGCGACCTGCGCGCGGCGGTCTGCATCGACCAGGTGGTCGGCAACCGCGAAATCGTGGTGAAGCCGGTCGGCCCGCAGGTGGCGTCGCTGCCGGGCATCTTCGGCGCGACCATCATGGGCGACGGCAGCGTGGTCGTCATCCTCGACATCGCGCCGCTGGTGCGCCGCCAGGCCGCCGGCCCGCGCGACGCCGAAGAGGCGCCGCAGCCGCTGGAGGCGCGCCGCGTCCCGCTGGTCATGGTGGTCGACGACTCGGTCACCATGCGCAAGGTCACCGGCCGCGTGCTCGAGCGCCACAACTTCGAGGTCGGCACCGCGAAGGACGGCCTCGACGCGCTGGAGCGCATGGCCGAGCGCGTGCCCGACCTGATGCTGCTCGACATCGAGATGCCGCGCATGGACGGCTACGAGCTCGCCACCGCGATGAAGGCCGAGCCGCGCCTGCGCGACGTGCCGATCATCATGATCACGTCACGCACCGGCGAGAAACATCGCCAGCGAGCGATGGAGATCGGCGTGAACCGCTACCTCGGCAAGCCCTACCAGGAACACGAACTGCTGCGGAACGTCTTCGAACTGCTGGCGCAGGATGCGAAGGGTGCCGGCCATGGCTGAACCGGCGACGCGGGTGGCGTTGCTCGCCCGCCCCGGCGCCGCCTGCGACAACCTGCAGGCCGCGTTGCGGCAGGCGGGTGCGGACGTGGTGGCGGTGCAGGATCCCGGCGATGGTGATCCGTCGGCGATCGCCGCAGCGCATCCTTCCGCGGTGCTCGTCGCGCTGGAGCCGGCGGTCGAGGATGCGCTGGAACGCTACGACACGGTGCTGTCCGAACCCGGCCGCCTGGTGATCTACGACGAAGTCGCGATCGCCGCGCGCCGCGAAGGCTGGGCCGCCGCGCGCTGGGCGCGCCACCTGGCCGCGAAGCTCGGCGGGCACGGGGACGTGCTGCCGCCGGGCGCCGGCAACGACGACGACGACGACATCCTTCCGGCTGCACCGGTTTTCCGCGAAGCGATACCCGCGCCGCCCGCGCAGCAGGACGATGCGCTCGCCCTCGAAAGCATGGAATACGACACCGACGCCGTGCATCTCGGCGTCGAGCCCGCGCAGGAAGAAGCGCTCGCGCAGGCCGGCAACGGCATCGACTTCGGTGGTTTCACCCCGGAGATGATGGCCGCGATGACGATCGAACTGGAGCCGGCAGCCGTCTCCCCGAAGTCGATCGACGCCGGAGCGGACGCGCCCGCGATGCCGGAATCGTCGCCGGTCGACACGATGTCGCTGGAAATGGAAGCCCCGGTCGCGGAAATGCCCGCCGCGCCCGCCGCGCCATCGCCGGCGACGCCCGCTGCCGCGCCCGCGCCCGTGCGCTTCAACCTCGACGAGATGTCACTGGTGGACATCGAGCCCGCGGCGAAGGCCGCCGGTTCCCGGCAGGCCCCGTCGCCTGGCGAAAGCGACACCGCTGGCGAGGGCGGCGAAGGCGCCGTGGTCGTGCTCGCCGGCATCGGTGGCCCCGATGCGGTGCGCCAGTTCCTCGCGGGCCTGCCGGGCGGCTTCGCGCGCCCGATCATCGTGCGCCAGCGCCTCGACGGCGGCCGCCACGATCGCCTCGTCCGGCAGATGCAGCGCGCGACCGCGCTTCCGGTCGAACTCGCCGAGGCGGGCCGCAGGCTCGTCGCCGGCCACGTCTACATCCTCCCCGACGACATGACCACCGCCGGCGACAGTGGCGCGACGACGTTCGTCGCCACGTCCGGGCCGGTGCCGGTGCTCGCCGGCCTGCCCGCCGGCGACAGCGCGGTGCTGGTGCTGAGCGGCAGCGACCCGGCCGCCGTTCCCGAATTGATGGACGCCGCGCGCGATGGCGCGCTCGTCGCCGGCCAGTCGCCGGAAGACAGCTTCGACGGCGCCGCCGCGGCGGCCCTGCTGGCCGCGGGTGGCGAATCCCACACCGCGGCCGAACTCGCGCAGCGCCTGAGTTCGCGCTGGCTTTCCCTGAAGGACTGACGCCATGAACAAGCCCGTGCAACAGGCCGACATCCGCGGCGTGCTGATCCAGGTCGCCGGCGCGCGCCTGCTGCTGCCCAACGCGACGATCGCCGAGGTGCTGTCCTTCGCCGACCCCGAACCCATCGCCGACGCGCCCGACTGGCTGCTCGGCCGCATCCGCTGGCGCGGCTGGCAGTTGCCGCTGGTCGCGTTTTCGCGCCTGGCCGGCATCGCCGACGAGAAGGGCGGGCTGGGCAGCAAGGTGATCGTGCTCAAGGCGCTGGGTGGCGATCCGAAGGCGCCGTTCTTCGCGGTGCTGACGCAGGGCTTCCCGCGCCTGGTGACCGTGTCGGAAGCCGCGCTGGTGACCGAGCAGTCCGAACGCTCGCTGCTGCCCAACGGCGTGCATGCGCGGGTGATGCTCAACGAGGACGACGCGCTGGTCCCGGACCTCGAGCTGGTCGAGCGGATGATCGGCGAGAGCCTGCAGCGCGCCGCCTGATCGTCCTACCCGAGGTCGCCGAAGCGCGACTGCAGCGCCGCGATCGCGGCGATCCCCGCGGTTTCCGTGCGCAGGATGCGCGGCCCCAGCCGCAGGCCGGCGAAGCCCGCAGCCTGCAGTTGCGCGCGATCGCGCGCCGACCAGCCGCCTTCCGGGCCGACCGCGAGCGCGCACGCATCGCCGGGCGCAGGCATCGACGCAATGGACGCATCGGCCTCCGGATCCAGCAGGAATCGCGCGCCGGGCAGGCCGGAATCGGCGAGCGCGTCGGCCAGCGATTGCGGCGCGGCCACCGGCGGCAGCACGCCGCGTCCGCTCTGGCCGCAGGCCGACGCGATGATGCCGCGCCAATGCGCCAGGCGCTTCTCCGCGCGCGCCGCGTCGAGCCGCACCTCGCTGCGCTCGCTCGACACCGGGACGATGCCCGAGACGCCGAGTTCGGTGGCCTTCTGCAGGATCCAGTCCATCTTCTCGCCGCGGGCGATGCCCTGCAGCAGGACGATGC
>DATJDY010000007.1:0-1780 GCA_035497155.1 Luteimonas sp. | reverse complement strand
GCCGGCCAGCGTGAAGTCGGTCGAGATCTGCTGGCCGGCTGCGCATGCGCGTGGCCGCCACGCGAGGGCAGCATGTCGACGATCTGGAACAGCAGCGGCAAGGCGGTCACCGCGCCGTACTGGCCGGGCGACGGCGTGCCGTCCGGGCGACCGATCCACACGCCGACCGTCCAGCGATCGGTGACGCCGATCGACCACGCGTCGCGGTAGCCGTAGCTGGTACCGGTCTTCCACGCCACCGTGGCGTGACGATTGATCGCGCCGGCGAGCGGGCCGCCTTCGACGTCGGCCGGGTTGCTGGCGAGGATGTCGCGGATGATCCACGCCGCCCCGGGCGACAGCAGCCGGCGCGCTCGCGCCGGTTGTTCCGTGGTGTAGCGCGGCGTTCCGGCGATGCCGCCGTTGGCGAACGCGGTGTACGCGCCGACCAGGTTCTCCAGCCGCGTGGCGGTGCCGCCCAGGATGATCGACAGGTTCGGCTGCGCCCCCGCGGGCAGGCCGAGGTCGACGCCGCCGTTGGCCAGTCGCGCCATGAAGCGCGCCGGCCCGACCCGGTCCAGCACGTCCACCGACGGCACGTTGAGCGAACGCTGCAGCGCCTCGGCCGCGCTGACCGGCCCCGAGAACGCCTCATCGAAATTGCCCGGCTTGTAGCCGCCGAAGTCCTGTGGCGCGTCGACCAGCAGGCTTTGCGAGTGGATCAGGCCGTCATCCAGCGCGAGGCCGTACAGGAACGGCTTGAGCGTCGAGCCGGGCGAGCGCGGCGCGTTCACCATGTCGATGTAGCCGTGCCGCTGCGGATCGGCGAAGTCACTGGTGCCGACGTAGATGCGCGCTTCCAGCGTGGTGTTGTCGACCACCAGCAGCGCCGCCGACGTGTGTGCCGGCAGGCGCGACAGGTACGCGCTGACCCGGTCCTCGGCGGCGCGCTGCAGGTTCGCGTCGATGGTGCTGGCGATGCGCCGCGCCTGCGGTTGCTGCCGGTGCAGGCGTTCGGCCAGCAAGGCCGCGAACAGCGGCGCGCGCAGCGAGCGCGCCACCACCGGTTCGATCGCCGCGTCGCGCACCTCCGCCGCGCTCCACACGCCGAGGTCGCGCATGCGGCGCAGCACCTTGTCGCGCGCGGCGCGCGCCGCCTCGGGATGGCGATCCGGCCGCAGCCGGCTCGGCGATTGCGGCAGCACCGCGAGCAGCGCCGCCTCGGCGTGCGACAGCCGGCTGGCCGGCTTGCCCAGGTACGCCCACGAGGCCGCCTCGACACCTTCGATCGGACCGCCGAATGGCGCGTGGTTGAGGTACAGGTCGAGGATCTGCGCCTTGCTCAGGTGCACTTCCAGCTGCAGCGCGCGGAAGATCTGCACCAGCTTGCCGCGGAAGCTGTGCGGGATCGGTTCGATAATCCGCGCCACCTGCATGGTCAGCGTCGAACCGCCCGAGACGATGCGGCCGTGGCGAAGGCCGCCGGCGAGACCGCGCAGCAGCGCGTAGGGATTGACGCCGCGGTGACGGTAGAACTGGCGGTCCTCGTAGGTCAGCAGCGCCTTGAGGTACAGCGGCGACACCTGCTTTGCCGTGGTCGGGTAGCGCCACACGCCATCGCTGTCGGCAAACGCGCGCAGCGGCGTGCCGTCGCGCGCCAGCACCACGGTGCTGCCGGTGTCGGGGGCGGGCAGGTGCAGCGGGAACAGGCGGTCGAGGGCGAACGCGACGAACAGGGCGCCGACGAGGACAATGGCGAAGGCACGCAGGCCGCGCTTGAGGCGGGATCTTCGGCGGGGCG
>DATJDY010000006.1:0-2738 GCA_035497155.1 Luteimonas sp. | reverse complement strand
ATCGACGAGCGGCCCGAGGAAGTCACCGACATGCAGCGCACCGTGCGCGGCGAGGTGATCAGTTCGACCTTCGACGAGCCCGCCGGCCGCCACGTGCAGGTCGCCGAAATGGTGATCGAGCGCGCCAAGCGCCTGGTCGAGCACAAGAAGGACGTGGTGATCCTGCTCGACTCGATCACCCGCCTGGCCCGCGCCTACAACAACGTGGTGCCGTCGTCGGGCAAGATCCTGTCCGGCGGCGTCGACGCCAACGCGCTGCACCGGCCGAAGCGTTTCTTCGGCGCGGCGCGCAACGTCGAGGAAGGCGGCTCGCTGACCATCATCGCCACCGCGCTGGTGGAGACCGGCTCGAAGATGGACGAGGTGATCTACGAGGAGTTCAAGGGCACCGGCAACTCCGAAGTGCACCTGAACCGCCGCATCGCCGAAAAGCGCGTCTACCCGGCCATCGACATCAACCGCTCGGGCACCCGCCGCGAGGACCTGCTGATCGAACCGGACCTCCTGCAGAAGATCTGGATCCTGCGCAAGCTCCTGCACGGCATGGACGAGATCGGCGCGATGGAGTTCCTGCTCGACAAGATGAAGACCACCAAGTCGAACGACGAGTTCTTCGCTTCGATGAAGCGCTGAAGGCCGGTTCCACCCGGCGCCGCGAGGCGCCGGGGCATGAAAAAGGGCGCCGATCGGCGCCCTTTTTCGTTGTCGCGGCCGGCTGGCTTACATCACGCTGACGGCGGACCACGCCGCGGCCACCGCGTTGGCCTGGGCCGAGCCCGCGCCGTACAGGTCGGCGGCCGCGCTCAGCGTTGCCGCGCGCGCGCCGGCGTAGTCGGTGTTGCTGGTCATGTAGACCGTGAGCGCGCGATACCAGATCTTGCTCGCCGCGTCCCGGCCGATGCCGGTGATCGCGGTGTTGCCGTTGCAGACCAGCGAGGCCGGGGTCAGCGTGATGTCCGCATCGGCCTCGAACTGCGAACCCGCGCCGAATCCGGCGGGCACGACCGCGCCTTCCGCGAGCAGGTAGTAGAAGTGGTTGGCCACGCCCGAGCTGTAATGCACGTTGAGGTCGCCCAGCGTGGATGAATAGCAATCGGGCGAGAGGCCGTCCAGGCTCGGCTTGAACATGTAGCGCAGCGCGTAGTAGCCCGGATTGTTGGGGTAGAGCTTCTCGCCGATCATGTAGTCGCCCGGATCGTTCGGGTTGGCGGTGTGCCATTCGACCATCGTGCCGTTGATGTCGGAGCTCGCCTCGTTCAGGCCGCCGGACTCCCTGCTGTAGACCAGGCCCGCGGTACGGCTGGTCACGCCATGCGACATCTCGTGCCCGGCGACGTCCAGCGCGACCAGCGGGAGGATGGTGACGCCGTTGTCGCCGTCGCCGAAGGTCATGCAGAAGCAGGAGTCGCTCCAGAACGCATTCTGGTAGTTGCGGCCGTAGTGGACCCGGCTGACCGCGCCGACGCCGTCGTCGGCGATGCCGTGGCGGCCATGCACGTCGAGGTAATAGTCCCAGGTGGCGGACACGCCGTAGTGCGCGTCGGCGGCGACGGTCGCCGCATCGTTCAGCGCGCCGTTGCCCCAGGTGTTGTCGGCGTCGCTGTAGATCGAACCCATGCCTGTCTGGCGCAGGCCCATGTTGGTCGTGTAACCGCCGCCGCGGGTCAGGTCCTTGAGCTGGTAGACGGTGCCGCACTTCGCGCTGTCGAGGGTCACGACGCCCTCGGTCAGGCTGTTGCCGGTGCCGACCGCGGCCACGCCGCCCGTGCAGGAGTCGCTGTCGCGGCCCGGCTTGGCGGTTTCGATGCCATCCCAGCGATCCAGGATCTCGCCGCTGTCGGCGTCGACCATGTAGTGCATCTCGCGCGGCGTCTGGTCGGCGCGGAAGCCCGACAGGACGACTTCGTAGGCTAGCTGCGGCGAGGCGCCGCGCGCGTACACCACCAGGCGCGAGTTCGGCGCTTCGCTCATCGCGCCGGCGAACTCGCTGTTGGCGATGCCGATCGCGCGGCCGCTGGCGATCGCGGGGACGACGCCCGGCCGCGCCGTCGTGTCCAGCGTCTGGCTGACGCCGAGCGCCTGGCCGTTGCGCGAGTGCAGCACGAAGTCGCCGCCGATCATCGGCAAGCCCTGGTACGTGCGGCCGAAGCGGACGTGCTCGGTGCCGTCCTTGTCGACGATCGTCGCCTCGGGCACGAATTCATCGGCCGCGGCCTGGTGCGCAAGGCGCGCGACGGCGCGACCGGCGAGCATGGACTGGGCACGGACGACGACGGCGTCGCGCTTGGCCGCGGAGGCCGGGGTCGCAACGACGAGCGCGGTGGCGATGGCGGCGCTCAGGAGGCAGGTTTGGAGTTTCATTGCGGTATCCCCGTTTGGATGCGTGCTGGTGTGTGCGCGTTTGCGGTTCGTGCTTGCGGTTGGTGCGTCTGGTGTTTCCGGTTTTTCGTCAGTGCCGGCGCGGGTGGCTGCAGCGTCGCGCCGTCGAACCAGGAGACGCGCAGGACCAGCCCGCGCGGCGAATATCCGATGAAGCCGTAGCCGCTCTCGGGCTCGTGGGCGAGCGTGTAGCGGTCCGCGAGCTGCCGGCTTTCGACCTCGATCAGCATCCCCAGCGATTCTGGACGCTCGAGGCCGGCGTTGTAGGCCTGGAGGATGGCCTTCGCCTGGTTCGCGAACGGGATCGCCTGGCGCTGGCCGCGATGCGCCGCGTCGAAGAACTGGCGGTAGTAATACGT
>DATJDY010000005.1:0-5909 GCA_035497155.1 Luteimonas sp. | reverse complement strand
CGCGCACAGGCGGCGCTGTTCGCGCGCATCGTCGCGTGGTCGGGGCGTACGCGCATGGGGGATCTCGCGGAGATCGAGGACCTGCCGGAAGGCTCGCCGGTGCTGCCGCTGGTCACGAGCACCGCGGAGAACTGCCTCGGCAGCGAATGCCCGCTGTGGTCGGAATGCTTCGTGGTGCAGGCACGGCAGCGCGCGCAGTCGGCCGACCTGGTCGTCGTCAACCACCACCTGCTGCTCGCCGACCTCGCGCTGAAGCAGGAAGGCTTCGGCGAGATCCTGCCCGGCGCGCAGGCCTTCGTCGTCGACGAGGCGCACCAGCTCCCGGAACTCGCGGCGCAGTTCTTCGGCGAAGGCATCGGGGCGCGGCCGCTGGTGGAACTGGCGCGCGACGCACTGCGCGAATGCGACGGCGTCGACGGCGCGCTCGCCGCGCTGCAGGCGCCCGCGCAGCGGCTCGAGCACGCGACGCGCGCGTTGCGCGCCGCGATGGACGTCCTGCCCGTGCGCGCCACCCGCGAGCGCGCCTGCGACGAGGCCGACGTCGCCGATGCGATGGCGGCGCTGTCCGATGCGCTCGTGCAACTCGCCGCTGCGCTGGCACCGCTGCGCGAAGCCTCGCCCGGCCTCGATGCCTGCCACGCGCGCGCGGTCGACCTCGCGGCGCGCCTCGCGCGCTGGAACGGCGCGCCCGATGGCGGCGATCGCGATGGTGAGGCCGGCACCGATGAGGCAGGCGATGGTGGACCAGGCGATGGCGGACCAGGCGGCACGGACGCGACGACCAGGCCTGGCCCGGCATCCTCCGACGTGTTCTGGTTCGAATTGACGCCGCGCGGCTTCCGCCTGCAGCGCACGCCGCTCGACGTTTCCGGCCCCTTGCGCGAGCACCGCGAAAAGTCGCGCGCGAGCTGGGTATTCACCTCAGCGACGCTCGCGGTCGCCGGCGGCTTCGACCACCTGTCGACGCGGCTGGGCCTGGACCAACCGCGCACGCTGCTCGAACCCAGCCCTTTCGACTGGGACACGCAGGCGCTGTGCTACCTGCCGTCCGGCTTGCCGGAGCCGATGTCGCGCGGCTATACCGACGCCATCGTCGACGCCATCCGCCCGGTGCTGCGCGCTTCCGGCGGCCGCGCGTTCGTGCTGTTCGCCTCGCACCGCGCGCTGCGCGAGGCCGCCGAAGCCCTGCGCGGCGGCCCCTGGCCGCTGTTCGTGCAGGGTGATGCACCGCGCGCGCAACTGCTGCAGCGCTTCCGCGAATCGGGCAACGGCGTGCTGCTCGGCGCCGCCAGCTTCCGCGAGGGCGTCGACGTTGCCGGCGATGCGCTGAGCGTGGTGGTCGTGGACAAGCTGCCCTTCGCCGCGCCCGACGACCCGGTGTTCGAGGCGCGGCTGCAGGCGGTGCGCCGCGCCGGCGGCAATCCGTTCATGGACGAGCAGCTGCCGCAGGCGGCGATCGCGCTGAAGCAGGGCGTGGGGCGCTTGATCCGCACCGAGAACGATCGTGGCGTGCTGGTGCTGTGCGACCCGCGCCTGACCGGCCGCGCCTACGGGCGCGTGTTCCTCGAATCGCTGCCGCCGTTCCCGGCGACGCGCTCGCTGTCGGAAGTCGAGGCCTTCTTCGCCGCCGCCGATGCCTGCTCGGCGAGCGTCAGCGCCACGTTGTCGCGCAGGTAGGCCGGCTCCAGCCGCTCGGGTGCGATCGCTTCCCCGCGCGCGAACATCATCGCGCCGATCCGCGCCACGTCCGCCGCGTGCGGCAACGCCGTTGCATCCACCTGCGCAAGCCGTTCGCCGAGCCGTGCGCGCAATGCGCCGTCGACCGCGTCGAAACCCGTGCCGACGCCGAGCCAGCCGTCGCCCTCAGGCAGCGCGATGGACCCAGGCGCGCCCAGCGATTCCGCCCGCAGCGCGCGCCAGCCATCGCCGCCGTCCTCGCGCGCGAACGCGCCGAGGTACACCTCGCCCATGCGCGCGTCGATCGCCGCGAGCACCCGCTGCGCTGGAGCCGGTGCGCGCGCGGCCAGCGCCAGCAGCGTCGACACCGGCAGCACGGGAATGTCCAGCGCCAGCGCGATGCCCTGCGCGATCGCCACGCCCAGGCGCACGCCGGTGAACGCGCCGGGACCGCGTCCCACCGCGATCGCGTCGAGCTGCGTGCGCGCGACGCCGGCTTCGGCGAGCAGCGCCTCGGCCCACGGCAACGCGAGTTCCGCATGCCGGCGCGGCGCGATCCCGAAGCGCTCGACGACCTCGCCGTCGCGCCAGAGCGCCACGGAGCAGGCTTCGGTGGAAGTTTCGAAGGCGAGGAGTTTCATCGCAGGTCGATGAACAGCATGGCGATGTAACCCAGGATCAGCAAGAGGACGAGGACCGCATTCCACGCCTGGATGCGTTCGCTGCGCACGCGTGCCATGGCCAGCGAGAGCGCGATGAACACCAGGCGGAACGCCACGTCCGCATCGAATCGCAAGAGTTCGCCCCGCACCGCCTGTTCCGACAGGCTCACCGCGCCGATGCCCGCGAGCAGGCCGAAGAACCAGCCGCGGTTGCCGTCGAAATTGTCGCGCAGGTCGGCGGTGTCCTCGTCGCCCATGTCGGGCAGCACGAGGTAGCAGAGCAGGAACAGCATCACCGGGATCAGCAGGTACAGCACGAAGCTGAAGAAATGCCATTCCGTGATCGAGCGGCGGTCGAACGCGACCCACCACACCTGGATGTCGATCAGGAACAGCGTCGCCATCCACAGCAGCGTCGGTGCGTGCATGCGCACCCGCCGGCGCAGCTGGATCAGCCGCGCCGCGCCCGACAGCAGCTGCGTCATCGCCAGGCCGACGATGATCGAGACCAGCACCGACAGGTATTCGAACTGGCTCACGGCGCTTCCCCCGCGTTCGTGTCGAGCATGGTGCCACCGGGCATGAACTGCCAGGTGCGCACCACGTTCAGGATGTCCGGATCCTCGCGCGTCCGCGGCAGCGGCGGATAGGGCTCGGCGAGGCGGGCGATGCGCAGCGCCGCGTCGTCGAGCAGCGGCAGCCCGCTCGAGCGCACGATGCCGGTGCTTTCGATCGTGCCGTCGCGGCGGATGCCGACGTTGATCACCACGGTGCCGCCGAGGCGCCGCCGCCGCGCTTCGTCGGGATAGTTGAGGTTGCCGACGCGCTCCACGCGGTCCACCCAGGCACGCAGGTACGCGGCCCACGCGTATTCGCGGGTACTGGCCGACACGAACTTGCGCGAGGGGCGGCGCGCGTACAGGCGGGTGCTGGCGTCGATCTCGGCGGCGAGGCGGGCCATCGCCAGGTCCTCGGCCACGAGCTTGTCGCCGCGCGGCAGGCTGCGGCGCGCCGTCGCCGGCGAGGGGCGCGCCGCCGGGATCGGCGTCGGCCCGGCAATACTCGACAGCACGCGCGCGCTGGGCGGCGGGGCGGGTGCGGGGGCCTGGGCGCGCAGCTCGCGCGGCGCCACGCCGGCCTGCGGCTTGGGCGCCAGGCCCGCCTGGCTGTCGCGCGGGCGCAGGGCCTTGTCGTCGGTGCCGCCGCCGCGGTTGTTGGCCTCGGCAAGGAAATCGGCCTGCGCCGGCGTCAGCGCGTTGCGCGCCTGGGTCAGGACCACATCGAGGGTCGGCATCACCGGCGCCGCCGATTCGAGCGCGAAGCCCACGCCCAGGATCACCAGCCCGTGCAGCAGCAGCGACAGCACCATCGTGGCGTGGAGCCGCTCGCGCTCCCCGATCCGTGGCCTCGACGCCGCCACGCTCACGCGCCGGGACCGCGACCGCGGCGTTGTCCTGTTCCCCGTTCCCCGTTCCCCGTTCCCCGCTCCTCGATGGCATCGAACAGCAGCCCGGCGATGTTCAGCCCGTAGGCCTTGTCGATTTCCCGGATGCAGGTCGGGCTGGTGACGTTCACCTCGGTCAGCCAGTCGCCGATCACGTCCAGGCCCACGAACAGCATCCCGCGGCGCTTCATCTCCGGCCCGACGCGGGCGGCGATCCAGCGGTCCCGCTCGGTCAGCGGGCGGGCCTCGCCGCGGCCGCCGGCCGCCAGGTTGCCGCGGAATTCGTCGCCCTGCGGGATCCGCGCCAGGCAGTAGTCCACCGGCTCGCCGTCCACCAGCAGGATGCGCTTGTCGCCCGTCGCGATCTCCGGGAGGTAGCGCTGGGCCATCGCCAGGCTGCGCCCGCCATCGGTCAGGGTTTCCAGGATCACGTTCAGGTTCGGCTCGCCGGCGGCAGCCCGGAAAATCGAGCGCCCACCCATGCCGTCCAGGGGCTTCAGCACCGCCTGGCCGTGTTCGCCCACGAACGCCTTGAGCGCCGTGGCGTCGCGCGACACGAGGGTCGGGGGGCAGCATTCGGGGAAGCGCAGCGCCGCCAGCTTCTCGTTGTAGTCGCGCAGGCCCTGCGGGTCGTTGACCACCAGCGCCCCGGCGGCCTGGGCCAGCCCCAGGACCTGGGTGTCGTGGATGTACTCGCTGTCCACCGGCGGGTCGGTGCGCATCAGGACGACGTCGCCGGCGCCCAGGTCGCGGCGTTCGGCGGTCCCCAGCTCGAACCAGCCGGCCGGGTCGTCCCGGACCTCGAGCGGCGCCAGCAGGGCGGTGGCCGCGCCATCGCGCACGCCCAGCCCGCCCGGGACCACGTAATGCAGCCTGTGGCCGCGCCGCCGGGCTTCCAGCAGCATCGCGAAGGTGGAGTCCTTGGCGATCCGGATCGACCCGATGGGGTCCATCACGACGACGATGTCGAGCACCATGCGGGCGTCCGCGGCGGGAGACCGGCATGGTAGCAGCGCCCGCAACGGCCGGGCGGCGATGCAACGTGTTCGGGCGCACGGTCCGGCCAACGGAAACTTGACACGCCTGCCGTGGGCTGGGATATAGGTGTTTCGCAGCGGAGCCGGCACTCACGAGCACCGCGCAGGGGAGCAGTAAATGACGCCAGACGACAGCCGCGCCGGAAGCCTCGATGGCCTCCGAGTGATGGTGATCGACGATTCCAAGACGATCCGGCGTACCGCCGAGACGCTGCTCAAGCGCGAGGGCGCGGACGTGGTCACGGCCACGGACGGGTTCGAGGCCCTGGCCAAGATCGCCGACCAGCAGCCGCAGATCATCTTCGTCGACATCATGATGCCGCGCCTGGACGGGTACCAGACCTGCGCGCTGATCAAGAACAACCAGCTGTTCAAGTCCACGCCGGTCATCATGCTGTCGTCCAAGGACGGCCTGTTCGACAAGGCGCGCGGCCGCATCGTGGGTTCCGAGCAATACGTCACCAAGCCATTCACGCGCGAGGAACTCCTCGACGCGATCCGCAAGCACGTCAACGCCTGACCGGGGGGTAGGGCAAACACATGGCACGCATCCTGTTGATCGAGGACTCGCCGACGGACGTCGCGGTCCTCACCCAGATGCTCGAGAAGAGCGGCCACCAGGTCCTGTCTTCGGGCAGCGCCGAGGAAGGCATCGAAGTCTGCAAGCGCGAGCTTCCGGACCTGGTGCTCATGGACGTCATCCTTCCGGGCATGAACGGCTTCCAGGCCACGCGTGCGCTTTCGCGCGATTCCGCCACCGGCGGCATCCCGGTGGTCATCGTGAGCACCAAGAGCATGGACACCGATCGCGCCTGGGGCCTGCGCCAGGGCGCGAAGGATTACATCGTCAAGCCGCCGAACGCGGAAGCGCTGGTCGCGCGCATCAACGAGCTGGTTGGTGCCTGAGATGTCCGGCGGTCCCTTCGACATCCTGGCCGATTACGAGCAGCGCAGCCTGGCGCACGTCGCCGGCCTGCCCGAGCAGCTCGACGCGCCCGGCCTCTGGCGCGGCGTCGGTTTCCGCGTCGGCCGCCGCCGCCTCGCGGCGGGCTTCGAGGAAGTGGTCGAGATCCTGCCGATGCCGCAGGT
>DATJDY010000004.1:0-2167 GCA_035497155.1 Luteimonas sp. | reverse complement strand
CACGCGAGGCCCCACCGATGCCGACCCTGCGCATGCGCCTGACCGGGAGCCAGGACGATACCCGCGCCGTGATCAACCTCCTGCAGAGCCTGGAAGGCATCGAGCACGTGGAGGAAGTGTCCGACATGATGTCGCACATGGACGACGCCGACTCCAGTTCCGCCGGCCTGAGCGACGTCGCGGGGCCGGACGCGCACGAGCTCGAAGTGGAGGCGCCGAACGAGGCGACCGCGCGCAAGGTCCGCGACGCGGTGGAGACGCTGTCCTTCGACCTCGACGTACTGGTCGAGTTCGAGGCCGAAGACGAATGACGTAGAGCCGACCCATGGTCGGCTGGTGCAAGCGCAAGTCAGCCGACCATGGGTCGGCTCTACAGCTCTACCGTGCCGCGCCGTCGTAGTGGTGCACCTGCAGTGCGGCCAGTTCGATGTCGGGCAGGCAGCGCACGTTCACGGCCACCATCGGTTGGCCGCTCTTCGGGTCGGTGGCTTCGCTGAAGGGCGCGACGCCGCAGGTCTCGCAGAAGTGGTGCGCGATGCGCTCGCTGTTGAAGCGATAGGTGCCGTAGTCGCCCGCCTTCGACGTGAGCGTGAACGCATCGCGCGGGAAGAACGCCAGCAGCGAGCCGCGACGGCGGCAGAGCGAGCAGTTGCAGTCGATCGCCTGCGCGACCTCGCCCTCGACGGTGAACGCGATCCGCCCGCAATGGCAGCTTCCGGAATGGGCCATGCGCGCGCTCCAGCGATTCGGGACCGGCAACGATAGCGCGACCGGGCCCGGCGCGCATGGCCCGGCCGTCGCATTGCGCCGCCGCCCTGATTGCCCCACCCTCCGTGGTTTCGTCTCTTCGGGGGAAGCAGCGATGCCGCGCAAGCGTCTATTCCTGGCCTGGGCGCTCGCCGCCGGGCTTCCACTGGCCGCGCAGGCACAGGCCCCCGCGGCCGGCAGCTGCGCCGACATCCCGGTCGTGGGCCGCGATGCCGCCGCCGTGTCCACGCCCAGCGCACCCGATGCCTGGGGCGGTCCCCGCACCGGCGCCGAGGCGACCCTGTCCGACCGCGTGGTCGGCTACTCGATCGACGCGACCCTCGATCCGGTCAAGCACACCGTCACCGGCCGCCAGCAACTCACATGGCGCAACCGCAGCGCGCAGCCGGTGTGCAGCGTGTACCTGCACCTGTACCTCAATGCATTCGAGGGCGCCGGCAGCACGTTCATGACCGAGCTGCGCGAAGGCAACGACTCCTTCCGCAGCGACGTGAAGACCGAGGACGGCGAGTGGGGCTACATCAAGCTCCGCGACGTCGCCCAGGGCGGCAGCAAGGTGAAGTGGAGCTTCGTGCAGCCCGACGGCGGCCCGTCCACCGATCGCACCGTCGTCCGCCTCGACCTGCCGCAGGCGGTCGCGCCGGGCGCCACCACGCAGCTGGACATCGACTTCTTCGACCAGCTGCCGCGCGTGGTCGCGCGCACCGGCTACTTCGGCACCTTCCACCTGGTCGGCCAGTGGTTCCCGAAGATCGGCGTGCTCGAGCTGCCGGGCGAACGCGGCGCCACCGCGCCGCGCTGGAACGCGCACGAGATGCACGCGCACAGCGAGTTCTACGCCGACTACGGCCTCTACGACGTGCGCATCACCGTGCCGAAGGGCTACACGGTCGGCGCAACCGGCGAAGAGACCGGCGCGCCGGTGGAGAAGGACGGCAAGGTCACCCACCGCTTCGTGCAGGGCGACGTGCACGACTTCGCCTGGACCGCGGACAAGCGCTACGCCAAGCCGCTGGTGGGCTACTACGAAGGCGCCGGCAGCCCGAAGGTCACCGTGCGCGTGCTGTATCCGCCGGAGTACGAGAACAACGCGAAGCCGGCGCTCGACGCCACGATCGACTCGCTGCGCTTCTTCTCCGACACGCTCGGCCCGTATCCGTACAGGACCGTGACGGTGGTGATCCCGCCGCACAACGCGGGCGAAGCCGGCGGCATGGAGTACCCGACCTTCTTCACCGCCGACAGCTATGCGAACGTAGACAAGGGCACGATGTTCGCCGACGCGCTCGACTTCGTGACCATCCACGAGTTCGGCCATGGCTACTTCTACGGCCTCCTCGGTTCCAACGAGTTCGAGGAGCCGATGCTGGACGAGGGCCTGAACGAGTACTGGGACCAG
>DATJDY010000003.1:0-2995 GCA_035497155.1 Luteimonas sp. | reverse complement strand
TCAGTTGCGGCTTCGGCTGCGAGAGCAGCTGTTGCCAGTCGGGCTTGCCGGAGAACAGTTCGCCCTCGAAGCCGACCGTGCCGGATTCCAGCGCGGTGCGCTCGGTGTCGGACAGCGGCGGCAGGATGCGCGTGTAGAACTTCAGCAGCGGCGCCGTCACCAGCGCCTTGCGGATCGCGGGCACCAGCAGCGGCACGGCGACGAGCGCCAGCAACACTGCGGCCGTGAGCGTCGCCGCGCCGTTCGCGCCCAGCAGCGCGCACGCCACCAGCAGCACCGCCGACAGCGAAACCCAGGTGGCGAGGCGCCAGCGATGGTAGGCGGCGAGCATGCCCGCGAGCAGGATGAACAGGAACGGCAACACGATGGCCATGCGCGGAAGCTCCCAGGTCGGTGGCGCCGGCACCAGTGTGCACCGGCGAATCCATACGGTAGGGTATGGATGTTGCCACGCCCCCCGACCGGCCGCAAGGCGGCCCGGCGCGGCCCGTTTGCGCGTACGATTGCCGTCTATGGCGTATGGAACCCCGCCCGTGGCCGAATCCGCCGAAATATCCGCCAAGCCCCGCGGCGAACGTCCCGCGCGACTGAGCGCCGACGACTGGGCGCAGGCCGCCCTGGGCCTGATCGCCGAACAGGGCGTGGCCGCGGTCGCGGTCGAACCGCTCGCGCGGCGCCTGGGCGTCACCAAGGGCAGCTTCTACTGGCACTTCCCGTCGCGCGAGGCTTTGCTGGTCGCGGCGCTGGAGCACTGGGAGCAGGTCGAGCAGGAAGAAGTCTTCGGCCAGCTCGAGGCGATCCCGGATCCGGCGCAGCGGCTGCGCTCGCTGTTCGAGCTGGTCGCCCACGAGGCGAATTCGCACATCATCTATAGCGAGCTGCTCAAGGCCCTGGACCACCCGGTGGTGCGCCCGGTGATCGAGCGCGTGTCCGCGCGGCGCCTGGAGTACCTCACCGCCTCCTTCCGCCAGGCGGGCCTGGGTCGCGGCGACGCCCAGCACCGTGCGCGCCTGGCCTACGCCGCGTACGTCGGCTTCCTGCAGCTCAACCTGCAGCTGCAGCACCCGCGCCTGCAGCACGAAGAGTTCGAAGCCTACGTCGGCCACATGATGTCCACCCTGATCCCGGGCTGAGCGCGCCGCGCGCGTCGCCCTCGCTTTTACATATCGTTTCCATGCAGGAGGCAACACCGTGAACGCCCGTTCCAAGGATTTCGAGCTTCCGCCCGGTACCGCGGGCAGCCGCCTCCAGGCGCTGAACGACTGGATCGCGGAGGTCGCATCGCTGACCCGGCCCGACGCGGTGCACTGGTGCGACGGCAGCGACGCCGAGAACGCGGCGCTCGTTGCGATGATGGAAGCGGACGGCACGCTGTTGCGCCTCAACGAGCAGACGCACCCGCAGAGCTGGCTGCACCGCTCGCATCCGGACGATGTCGCGCGCGTGGAGCACCTGACGCTGGTCTGCACGCCGGAACGCGACGATGCGGGCCCGAACAACCACTGGATGGCGCCGGAGGAAGCGCACGCGAAGATCGACGCGCTGTTCGACGGCTGCATGCAGGGCCGCACGATGTACGTGATCCCGTATTGCATGGGTCCGATCGATTCCCCGCTGTCGCGCTGCGGCGTCGAGGTCACCGATTCGCCGTACGTGGTGGCGAACATGCGGATCATGACCCGCATGGGCGCGCCGGCGCTGGCGCGCATCGAGAAGGAAGGTTCGTTCGTGAAGGGCCTGCACTCGATCGGCGAGCTCGACCCGGAGCGCCGCTGGATCATGCATTTCCCGGAAGAGCTCACGATCAAGTCCTACGGCTCGGGCTACGGCGGCAACGCGCTGCTCGGCAAGAAGTGCCACGCGCTGCGCATCGCCTCGCACCAGGCGCGCAGCGAGGGCTGGCTCGCCGAGCACATGCTGATCCTCGGCGTCGAGAACCCGCAGGGCGAGACGCACTACATCGCCGCCGCGTTCCCGTCGGCCTGCGGCAAGACCAACCTGGCGATGCTGATCCCGCCCGAGGGCTACCGCGAGCAGGGCTGGAAGATCTGGACCATCGGCGACGACATCTGCTGGATGCGCCCGGGCGCGGACGGCCGCCTGTACGCGATCAACCCGGAAGCGGGCTTCTTCGGCGTGGCACCGGGCACCTCGAAGAAATCCAATCCGAACGCGCTGGCGTCGATCCAGTCGCACACGATCTTCACCAACGTCGGCGTGACCGCCGACAACCAGCCGTGGTGGGAAGGCATCGGCAACGACCGGCAGCCGGTCACCGACTGGCGCGGCGAGCCGTACGACGCGGCGAAGCGCCCGGCCGCACACCCGAACTCGCGCTTCACCGTGTCGGCGAAGCGCTGCCCGAGCTATTCGGAGAAGGCCGAGGACGCGCAGGGCGTGCCGATCAGCGCGATCGTCTTCGGCGGCCGCCGCGCATCGCTCGTGCCGCTGGTGTTCGAAGCGCGCGACTGGACGCACGGCGTGCTCGTCGGCGCGTCGATGGGTTCGGAGACCACCGCCGCGGCGACGGGCGCCGTCGGCGTGATGCGTCGCGACCCGATGGCGATGAAGCCGTTCTGCGGCTACAACTTCGCCGACTACTTCGCGCACTGGCTGTCGTTCGACAAGGCCGGCGCGCAGCTGCCGAAGATCTTCCACGTGAACTGGTTCCGCAAGGGCGCCGACGGCAAGTTCCTGTGGCCCGGCTTCGGCGACAACCTGCGCGTGCTCGAGTGGATGATCGACCGCGTGGAGGGCCGGGCGGGCGCCGCCGAGACCCCCGTGGGCCGCCTGCCGCTGGCGGAAGAGCTCGACCTGGACGGCCTGGAGCTGTCGCAGGAGGCGCGGGACGTGCTCTTCGGCTTCGACCTGGACGGCTGGCGCGCCGAATTCGACGCGATCGGGGCCTACCTGGGCGAGTACGGCGACCGGATGCCGGCCGCGCTGGCGGCGGAGCAGCGCCGGATCGCGGCCGTGCTGGCGGGCTAGGGCCCCC
>DATJDY010000002.1:0-1673 GCA_035497155.1 Luteimonas sp. | reverse complement strand
GTAAGGCCCGGGCCGAATTCGAGCTCGGCGGCGGCAACGACGGCGAAATCGCGGATCGAGAGGCGGGTCAGCATGCCGATAGCGTAAGCAATCGCCGTCGCAGGCGCTGCGCCGACGAGCCGCGGTCGCCGCCGGCCTTGCGCGCGGCGCCGCCCCGCCCGATATTCGGGGCATGGCCCGCACGCCCACCCCGGACGATCCGCTCGACCCCCGCGCCCGGCAGCTGCTGCGCACGCTGATCTCGCGCTATATCCGCGATGGCGAGCCGGTCGGCTCGCAGACCCTGGCCCGCCACGCCGGCCTCGATGTCAGCCCGGCCACGATCCGCAACATCCTCGGCGACCTCGAGGACGTCGGGCTGCTCAGTTCCCCCCATGCCTCGGCCGGCCGGGTGCCGACGGCGCAGGGTTATCGCGTGTTCGTGGATTCGCTGCTGCAGGTCCGCCCGCTGCCCGACACCGAGTTGGCGCGGCTGCGCCAGGAGCTTCCCGCCGGTACCGGCACCCAGGCCCTGCTGGGCAACGCCTCGGAGCTGCTGTCGGCGATGAGTCACTTCGTCGGCGTGGTCAGCGTGCCGCGGCGCGGCCAGTTCGCGTTCCGGCACATCGACTTCGTCCCCCTGGACGGCGGGCGCGTGCTCGCGATCCTGGTGTTCGCCGACAACGACGTGCAGAACCGCGTGATCCATGCCCGCCGCGCCTACGAGGCCGGCGAACTGGAGCGCGTGGCCAACTACCTGAACCGGAATTTTGCCGGGCTGACGCTGGCCGAGATCCGCGCCAGCCTGGTGCAGGAACTGCGCCGAGCCCGCGACGAGATGGCCGGACTGCTGGCGCACAGCGTCGAACTCGCCGAGCAGGCGCTGGGACCCGACATGGAAGAGGGGTCGCTTCCGGCCGGGATGCTCGGCGAAGACATGCTGCTCGCCGGCCAGACCCGGCTGATGGGCGTGCAGGACCTCGCCGACATGGAGCGCCTGCGCGACCTGTTCGATGCCTTTGCCCGCAAGCGCGACATCCTGCAGCTGCTCGAGCGCACGGCGCGCGCGCCGGGCGTACGCATCTTCATCGGCGAGGAGACGGGCCTGGCGCCGCTGGAGGGCATATCGCTGGTCACCGCGCCGTACTCGGCGGGCGACCGCCCGCTGGGTGTACTCGGCGTGATCGGCCCCTCGCGCATGGCCTACGACCGCGTGATCCCGGTCGTCCAGGCCGCCGCCGAAGCCCTGGGGGCCGCGCTGCGCCCGTGAAGGCTTGAACCCGGCGGCAGCGATCCCCATTACCGGTGGTGATGGCGCGGCCCCCGCCGCGAAGGACGACCATGACCACGACCCCAACGCCGGACGCCGCGCCCGACGGGCAGGCCCACGATTTCCAGGACGCGCAGCCCCGCGACGCAGAACTCGAGCAGCTGCGCGGCGAGCTCGAACAACTGCGTGCCGAAGGCCTGCGCGAGCGCGCCGACCTCGACAACCAGCGCAAGCGCATGGCCCGCGAGCTCGAAAGCGCGCGGCGCTTCGCCAACGAACGCCTGCTCGCCGACCTGCTGCCGCTGTTCGACAGCATGGAAGCGGGCCTGGCCGCCGCGGCCGAATCCGACCCGCTGCGCGCCGGCCTCGAGCTGACCCTGCGGCAGCTGCACCGCGTCGCCGCCAGCAACGGGCTGACGGAGGT
>DATJDY010000001.1:0-9779 GCA_035497155.1 Luteimonas sp. | reverse complement strand
AAGTGGGCGTGCGCCTGCCGGACGAGCTGCGCGCGCTCGAGCCGGCGATCCGCGAGCGCGTCGCCGCGCGCGCCAGCCGCGGCAAGGTGGACGTGGTGATGCGACTGCGCGCACCGGAGACGGGCGAAGCGCTGGTCGTGGACGATGCGCTCGTCGACCGGCTCGGCGCGCTCGCCCGCTCGCTCGAGGCCCGGTTCCCCTCGATGCAGACCGACTTCACCGCGCTGCTGCAGTTCCCGGGCGTGCTCGCCGGCCGTGGTGCCGATCCGCAGGCGCTGCAGGCCGCCGCGCTCGCGCTGCTCGACGAAGTGCTGGACGGTTTCGTCGCCGCGCGCGAGCGCGAAGGGTCCGCGCTGGCGGCGGCGATCGCCGAGCGCGCGCAGGGCATCGAAACCATCGCCGCCGACGTGCGCGGCATGCTGCCCGCGATCCGTGCCGGCCAGCGGCAGAAGCTCGAGGCGCGGCTGTCGGAACTGCCGCATCCGGCCGATCCGGGCCGCGTCGAGCAGGAACTCGTGCTGTGGCTGCAGAAGCTCGACGTGGACGAGGAACTCGATCGCCTCGGCAGCCACGTCGCCGAGCTGCGCCGCGTGCTCCGCGCCGATGCGCCGGTGGGCCGGCGCCTGGATTTCCTGCTGCAGGAGTTCAACCGCGAGGCCAATACCCTCGGGTCCAAGTCGGTCGACGCGCGCACGTCCTCCGCGTCGGTGGAACTGAAGGTGCTGATCGACCAGGTGCGCGAGCAGGCGCAGAACATCGAATGAGCACGATGCGCGGAACCCTCTTCATCGTGGCCGCGCCGTCGGGCGCCGGGAAATCGAGCATCGTCAACGCCTGCCTGGCGCGCGATGCGAACATCTGCCTGTCGATCTCGTTCACCTCGCGCGCCCCCAGGCCCGGCGAGCGCCACGCCGAGCACTACAACTTCGTGAGCGCGCAGGAATTCGAGCGCATGGTCGCGGCGGGAGATTTCTTCGAGCATGCGCGCGTCCATGGCGACTGGAAGGGCACGGCGCGGCAGTCGGTCGAACCGCAGCTGGCCGCCGGCCGCGACGTGCTGCTGGAAATCGACTGGCAGGGCGCGCGCCAGGTGCGCGAGCGGATCCCGGGCGCGGTGGGCGTATTCATCCTGCCGCCCTCGCGCAAGGCGCTGGAGCAGCGCATGCGCGCCCGCGGGCAGGACAGCGACGAGGTCATCGCCCGCCGGCTGGCCGCCGCGCGCGAGGAGATGTCGCATTACGCCGAGTTCGACTACGTGATCGTGAACGAGGTTTTCGACACGGCCGTGGAGGAAATGTGCGCCGTGTTCCGCGCCAGCCGGCTGCGCCGCCCGCAGCAGGAGGTCCGGTACGTCGACCTGATCCAGGCCCTGCTGGCGCCGGAAGACAGGCCAAGCGCTTGATTTTGCTTGGGATACTTGCGGTTTGCGCGAGTCTGCACTAGACTTCCCGGTCCTTCGCACTGATACGGCCGGCCCAGCGCCGCCGGGAGCCCCATGGCCCGCATTACCGTCGAAGACTGCCTGCAGGTGGTCGACAACCGCTTCGAGCTCGTGATGATGGCCGCCAAGCGCGCGCGCCAGCTGGCCAACGGCGTCGAGCCGCGCCTGGACAACACCGAGGCCAACGACAAGCCGACCGTGCTGGCGCTGCGCGAGATCGCCGCCCGCCAGATCGACAACGGCTACATCGACGCCGTCGAGAAGGCCGAGCGCGAGCGCAAGGAACGCGAGGCGCTGGAGTGGGCCGCGGCCGAAGTGGTCGCCGACGACGACATGTCGCGCAACGACGACTGAGTCAGGAGCGGGGAAGGGGGAAAGGGGAAAAGGGAGCCGGAAGGCCCCGTATCCCGACGCCCCGACCGATCCAGCAGCGGCCCCGGAGACGGGGCCGTTCGCGTTTCCGGCCGGTGGCGACGCGATTCGGGCCCCTCTTCCCCATTCCCCATTCCCCGCTCCCGCCGTAGGCTGGAGCCCATGACGCCGCCGGCCGACCCCGTCCACGCCACTGCGCCCGCGCCCGACGCGGTGCCCGACTACGTGCGCACGCTGGAGCAGGCCGCCGCCTACCTGCCCGCGGAACAGCTCGCGATCCTGCGCCGTGCCTGGGCGATCGGCGCCGCCGCGCATGCGGGCCAGAACCGGCGCTCCGGCGAGCCCTACATCACCCATCCCGTGGCGGTCGCCACCGCGCTCGCCGAGCAGCACGTCGACGTGGAGACGCTGGTCGCGGCTATCCTGCACGACACGCTCGAGGACACGCCGCTGTCGCGCGAGAGCATCGCCGGCGAATTCGGCGAGACCGTGGCCGACCTGGTCGACGGCGTCACCAAGCTCGACAAGCTGCGCTTCGCCGACCGCCAGGAGGCGGCCGCCGAGAGTTTCCGCAAGATGCTGCTGGCGATGGCGCGCGACCTGCGCGTCATCATGATCAAGCTCGCCGACCGGCTGCACAACATGCGCACGCTCGGCGCGCAGACGCCGGAGGCGCGCCAGCGCATCGCGCGCGAGACGCTGGAGATCTTCGCGCCGATCGCGCAGCGGCTGGGCATGAACCTGGTCAAGGCCGAGCTGCAGGACCTCGGCTTCCGCGCGCTGCATCCGTGGCGGCATGCGGTGCTGGAGAAGCGCATCCGCACGCAGCCGCTCGTGCGGCGCGAGGCGCTGGTCAAGATCGAGGCGCAACTCGCGCAGCGGCTCACGCTGGAAGGCCTGGAATACCGGCTCGTCGGCCGGGTGAAGTCGCCCTGGAGCATCTATTCGAAGATGCGTGCCGAGGGCAAGAGCTTCGACCAGGTGATGGACGTGTTCGGGTTCCGGATCGTGGTCGATTCGGTGCCGGCGTGCTACCACGCGCTGGGCGTGGTGCATTCGGTGTTCAAGCCGCTGGACGGGCGCTTCCGCGACTTCATCGCGATCCCGAAGGCCAACGGCTACCAGTCGCTGCATACGGTGCTGTTCGGACCCTACGGTTCGCCGATCGAAGTGCAGATCCGCACCCGCGAGATGGACCTGATCGCCGAGCGCGGCATCGCCGCGCACTGGATGTACAAGCATGGCGGCAGCGGCAACAGCGCGCACAGCCGCGCCCATTCCTGGATCGCCGGGCTGCTCGAGAGCCAGAGCGGCACGCGCTCGTCGCTGGAATTCCTGGAGAACGTGAAGGTCGACCTGTTCCCGGACGAGGTCTACCTGTTCACGCCCAAGGGCGACATCCTCGCGCTTCCGCGCAATTCCACCGCGCTCGACTTCGCCTACTCGGTGCATACCGACGTCGGCAACCACGCGGTCGCCGCGCGCGTGGACAAGAAGCTCGTGCCGCTGCGCACCAAGCTCGCGAGCGGGCAGAAGATCGAGGTGATCACCGCGAAGTCGGCGGCGCCGCAGCCGCAGTGGCTGGAATTCGTCGCCACCGGCAAGGCGCGCACCGCGATCCGGCACCAGCTCAAGCATCTCGAGCACGAGGACGCGGTGCAGCTCGGCCACCGCATGCTCGACCGCGCGCTGGAGCGGCTCGAGACGTCGCTCGACCGGCTGCCGGCGGCGCGCCTGGACGCTTATCTCGCCGACAACCGCTATCCGCGACTGGAGGCGCTGCTCGCCGACATCGCGCTGGGCAACCGCATGCCGGCGCACGTCGCGCGGGTGCTGGCGGCGCGCAAGCCGGCACCCGGCGAGGCGGCCGACGCGCAACGTGCCCGCGAGGAGATCAGCAGCGGCCACGTGCCAGGCGACCGCATCCTCATCACCGGCCACGAGCGCGGCGTCATCACCTTCGCCAACTGCTGCCTGCCGATCCCGGGCGACGAAATCATGGGCTACCACACCACCGGCAAGGGCATCGTCGTCCATCGCCTGGATTGCCCGAACGTGGCCGATTACCGCAAGTCGCCCGAGCGCTGGGTCGCGATCGGCTGGGACCGCGAGGTGTCCGGCGATTTCCACAGCGCGCTGTCGGTGGAAGTGGAGAACCGGCCCGGCGTGCTGGCGCAGGTCGCGGCGGCCATCGCCCAGGCGGAATCGAACATCGACGGGGTGGAGTACCTGGAGCGCGACAGCAACGTCGCCTCGATCCGCTTCGCCATCGAGGTGCGCGACCGCAAGCACATCGCCGAAGTGATCCGGCGCGTGCGCCGCCTGGCCGTGGTCCACGGCGTGCAACGGCTGTAAGATCGCGGCATGCCCAGACAAGCCATCCACAGCGACCAGGCCCCCACCGCCATCGGTCCGTACTCCCAGGCCACGCGCGCGGGCGATACCGTCTATTTCTCCGGCCAGGTCCCGCTGGATCCGGCGACCGGCGAGCTCGTCGGCGGCGACATCGCCGCGCAGGCGCGCCGCGCCTTCGACAACCTCGCCGCCGTCTGCGCGGCCGCGGGCGGCACATTCGACGACATCGTCCGGGTCGGCCTGTACCTCACCGACCTCGGCCAGTTCGCGCAGGTGAACGCGGTGATGGCGGAATACTTCCAGGCGCCGTACCCCGCCCGGTCGACGATCGGCGTGTCCGCGCTGCCCAGGGGCGCTGCGTTCGAGGTCGACGCGGTGATGGTCCTGCGCTGATCGCGGTAGTGGCGCGCGCCGGCCGACAGCGGGCTGCCGTGCCATCCCTCGCGGCCGCGGGCGCCACGCCCGTGGCGTCGCTGCCGGGCGTCGGCCCGCGCATGGCGGAAAAACTCGCGGCCCGCGGCCTGCTCGACCTGCAGGACCTGTGGCTGCTCCTGCCGCGCCAGTACGAGGACCGCACCCGCCTCAGCGCGATCCGCGCGCTCCAGCCCGGTATTCCCGCGCAGGTCGAAGGCACCGTCGCGGCGGTGGAGCGCGGCTTCCGTTACCGGCCATCGCTGCGCGTCGCGATCGTCGACGACTCGCGCGCAACGCTGGTGCTGCGCTTCTTCCATTTCCGCGGCGCGCAGGCCGCGCAGTTCGCGCCCGGCACGCGCATCCGCTGCTACGGCAGCGTGCGCCCCGGCCAGCACGGGCTGGAAATGGTGCATCCGAGCTATCGCCTGTTCCCGAACGACGGCGATACGGTCGACGGGAGTACCGGTGCCGCCGAGGCGCTCGACGAACAGCTGTCGCCGGTCTATCCGGCGATAGAAGGCGTGGGCCCCGCGACGGTGCGCCGCCTGGTCGGGCTGGCGCTGGACAAGTTGCCCGGCGACGCCGAACTGGAATTGCTCCCGGCCGCCGCGCTGGCGGGCTCTGGCCTGCCTTCGCTGCGCAGCGCGTTGCTGGCGGTGCACCGGCCGGCGCGCGATGCCGACATCGCCGCGCTGCTCGAAGGCCGCGCACCAGCGCAGCGCCGGCTTGCGCTGGAGGAAATGCTCGCCCACCACCTCAGCCTGCGCCGGCAACGCATCGCGCTGCAGCGCCACGCGGCGCCCGCGCTGGCGGGCGAGGCGCCGCTTGCGGATCGCCTGCGTGCGTCGCTGCCATTCGCGCTGACCGGCGCGCAGGCGCGCGTGTTCGAGCAAGTCCGCACCGATCTCGCGCGGCCCATGCCGATGCTGCGCCTGGTGCAGGGCGACGTCGGCAGCGGCAAGACCGTGGTCGCCGCGCTCGCCGCGCTGGTCGCGATCGGGCATGGCCGCCAGGCGGCGTTGATGGCGCCGACCGAGCTGCTCGCCGAGCAGCATCTCGCCAACCTGCGCCAGTGGCTCGAGCCGCTCGGCGTGCGCGTCAGCTGGCTCGCCGGCAAGGTCGCCGGCAAGGCACGCACGCTGGCGCTCGCGGAGATCGCCGACGGCAGCGCGCAGCTCGTCGTCGGCACGCATGCGCTGATGCAGGAGGGCGTCGCGTTCCGCGACCTCGCGCTGGCCATCGTCGACGAGCAGCACCGCTTCGGCGTGCACCAGCGCCTCGCGCTGCGCGACAAGGGCGCGGCCGGTGAAGGCGTCCCGCACCAGCTCGTGATGACCGCGACGCCCATCCCGCGCACGCTGGCGATGGCCGCCTATGCCGACCTCGACGTGTCGGCGATCGACGAACTGCCGCCCGGCCGCACGCCGGTGCAGACGGTCGCGCTGGCGGCCGATCGCCGCCCCGACCTCGTCGAGCGCATCCGCGCGGCGTGCGCCGAAGGGCGCCAGGCGTACTGGGTCTGCACGCTGATCGAGGAGTCCGATGAACTCGAGGCCCAGGCCGCGCAGTCCACGCACGAGGCGCTGTCGAAGGCGTTGCCGGGCTTGCGCGTGGGCCTGGTGCATGGGCGCATGGCCGCGCGCGACAAGCAGGCGACGATGCGCGCCTTCAAGGATGGCGCCATCCAGTTGCTGGTGGCCACCACGGTGATCGAGGTTGGCGTGGACGTGCCGAACGCGTCGCTGATGATCGTCGAGAACGCAGAGCGCCTCGGCCTCGCCCAGTTGCACCAGCTGCGCGGGCGGGTGGGGCGCGGCAGCGCCGCGTCGAGCTGCGTGCTGCTGTACCGCGCGCCGCTGTCGGCCCTGGCGAAGCAGCGCCTGGAAACCATGCGCGCCACGAACGATGGCTTCGAGATCGCGGAAAAGGACCTGGCGCTGCGCGGCCCCGGCGAGTTGCTCGGCACCCGCCAGACCGGCCTCGCCGCATTCCGGCTCGCCGACCTCGCGCGCGACGCCGACCTGCTGCCGCAGGTCCATGCGCTGGGCGACCGCCTGCTCGCCGAGGATCCCGCCGTCGCCGACCGCATCGTTGCGCGCTGGGTCGGCGGCGCCGCCCGCTACGCCGCCGCCTGAAATGGGGCCAGCGCCGTTTTCCGTCCCGAACGGGTGTACCTTTGCTTGCCCGCCGCAACGGCGCGCATGAAAGCCTCTTCCTGATGGACCGCATCCCGCTGCTGATCGACACGGACCCGGGCGTCGACGACGCGCTCGCCCTGCTCATGGCCTTCGCCGACACGCGCCACGACGTCGTCGGCCTGACCATCGCCGCCGGCAACGTCGGCCTCGCGCACACCGTCGCCAACGCGCTGAAGCTTTGCGAGGTCGTCGGCCGCAACGACGTGCCGGTGTTCCCCGGCTGCGCCGAGCCCCTGCTGCATGCCGCGGAAGATGCGTCGTACGTGCATGGCCGCGACGGCTTCGGCGACACCGGCTACGCGCCGGCCGCGCGCGCGGCGGAGGGCGAACACGCGGCGCTGGCGATCCTGCGCCTCTCGCACGAGCACGCCGGCAAGCTGTTGCTGGTCGCGCTCGGGCCGCTGACCAACGTGGCGCTGGCGCTCAAGCTCGATCCGACGCTGCCGCAACGCATCGCGCGCTGCGTGGTGATGGGCGGCGCGGTCACCGGGCACGGCAACGTGACCCCGAGCGCCGAGTTCAACGCCTGGTTCGACCCGGAGGCGGCCGACATCGTGTTCTCCGCGTTCCCGCGGATCGAACTGGCCGACTGGGAAGCGGTGGTCAGGCACGGCCTGGACCAGGCGCAGGCGGCCGGCTGGATGCGCGACGCGGGCACGCCGCGTGCCGCGTTCTACGAAGCGATCTCGCGCCACACCCGCGAATGGTCGCAGGACCGTCGCGGCGACCACTGGCATTGCGCCGACGCCCTGGCGATGGCCCTGGCCCTGGCGCCGGACGGCGCCGCGCCGCTGCTGGAGCGCCCGCTGGCCATGGAGCTGGCCTACGGCCTGTGCCGGGGCGCGACGATCGTGGACTGGGACCGGCGCCAGCCAGGCCGGCGGGACAACGCCGCCATCCTGATGGACTACGACCAGGCCCGGTTCGAAGCCCTGGTCCGCGGGGCGCTGGCAGCCGCCTGAACGGCGCGCCGGATGGCTTGCGCCGGACCGGGCGAGGCGGCTAAAATACGCAGCTTACTCCGCTGAACGTGCCGATTTGCCATGAAGGCCGACATCCATCCCCAGTACCGCGAAGTCGTCTTCCAGGACGTCACTTCCGACTTCAAGTTCCTCACCCGCTCGACCATGGCCTCCAAGGAGACCGTGAAGTGGGAGGACGGCAACGAGTACCCGCTGATCAAGGTCGACATCTCGTCGGCGACGCACCCGTTCTACACGGGGCAGAACAAGATCATGGATACGAGCGGCCGCATCGACAAGTTCAAGAAGCGCTACGCCAAGTAAGCGCTGCCGGCGCCGCGAAGCGTCGCGCCAGGACGGCCGCCCCCGGGGCGGCCGTTTTCGTTTTCTGCGATAATGCCCGCTTTCCGATGACCCCCTTGCGCGTCGGCGATCGAAGCCCGGCGCGTCGCATCGAGGAGCGACAACCGTGTCCGCCAAGCCTTCCCTCGACCAGGTCACCCTGGCCGCAGCCGACAAGTCCGTGGTCCTGCCGGTGCAGTCCGGCACGCTCGGCAACCCGTGCATCGACATCGCCAGGCTGCCGAAGGAAACCGGCTGCTTCACCTACGACCCGGGCTTCACCGCCACCGCCGCCTGCAAGTCCGCGATCACCTACATCGACGGCGACGTCGGCGTGCTGCTGTACCGCGGCTACCCGATCGAGCAGCTCGCCAAGCAGTCGAGCTTCCTCGAGGTCGCGTACCTGCTGATGAACGGCGAACTGCCGTCGCCGGCCGAGTTCTCGAAGTTCGACAACGAAGTCACGCATCACACGATGATGCACGAGGCCTTCAAGAGCTTCCTCGGCGGCTTCCGCCACGATGCGCACCCGATGGCGATGGCCGTCGGCATGCTCGGCTCGATGGCCAGCTTCTACCACAACACGCTCGACCTCGAGGATCCGGAGCAGCGCCGCCTGGCCGCGATCCGTTTGATCGCGAAGGTGCCGACGATCGCCGCCGCCTGCTATCGCCACTCGATCGGCTGGCCGCTGCGCTATCCGCGCAACAACCTCGAGTACGTCGATCGCTTCCTGCACATGATGTTCGAGGTGCCGAGCGAGCCGCTGGTGCTCAAGCCGGTCGCCGCGCGCGCGCTCGACCTACTGTTCATCCTGCACGCCGACCACGAGCAGAACGCGTCGACCTCGACCGTGCGCCTGGTCGGCTCGACCGGCGCCAACCCGTACGCCTGCGTGGCCGCTGGCGTGGCCGCGCTGTGGGGCCCCGCGCACGGCGGCGCGAACGAGGCGGTGCTGAAGATGCTCGCCGAGATCGGCGACGCGAAACACGTGCAGTCCGCCGTCGACAAGGCCAAGGACAAGGAGTCGGGCTTCCGCCTGATGGGCTTCGGCCACCGCGTCTACAAGAACTTCGACCCGCGCGCGAAGATCATCCGCGAGATGTGCCACGAAGTACTGGCCGATCTCGGCGTCAACGATCCGATGCTCGACGTGGCGATGAAGCTGGAGGAGGCCGCGCTGAACGACGAGTACTTCATCCAGCGCAAGCTCTATCCGAACGTCGACTTCTACTCCGGCATCATTTACAAGGCGCTGGGCATCCCGACCGAGATGTTCACGGTGATGTTCGCCATCGCGCGCACCGCCGGCTGGGTGGCGCACTGGCTGGAGCAGCAGGAAGATCCGGAAGCCAAGATCGGCCGTCCGCGCCAGATCTACACCGGCCACGCCGCCCGCGACTACATCCCCTCCGCGAAGCGCTGACGCCCCGCGCATCCGCAGCATCGAAGAAGCCGGCCTCGCGCCGGCTTTTTCGTGCATTGATCCCGGCTTCGGCACGAATGCAATTCCCCTTCGGGGCTGGGCGACGCGACGACGTGTGTGTGGTCCGCCGCGTCGACGAGTCATCCACGACTCACTCCGCGGGCGCCGGCCATCCATGGCCCGCTCGGCCCACACCCACGCATTCGCGGCGCCTACCACGAGCGCGTTCCTGCCGCATCGTTGAGAAAAAGGCGAAGAGCAAAAGCCGG